>CAZPEK010000028.1:8376-10246 GCA_964585555.1 uncultured Leptospirales bacterium
CGGGTTGTAATTAAGTATCAGGGTAAAGGGCATTCCCGGTTTCAGTTTCATGGCAATGAGCAGAATCAGGGACATCGAGCTGCCCACATAGGCGAGTATCAGGGTGTTCACCATGGAGCCGAGAATGTCCGTACCGATTGTCAGTACCGAGGAAAAGGCTTTTTTTTCAGAGATATGCGGGTTGGCCCGGTAGATCTCTGCCGCTGATGAAGATATGGATATACAGATGTCCATGACCGCACCGAGGGCGGCGATAATCATTCCGGAAAGGGCAAGGCCCCGGAGATCAATGCTGACATCAGAGGCGTAGAAGACCGTCAGCATGTCATTGGTAACCAGTCCTGAAAGATGCATGAGTGAACCGAAGAGAAGGGCCAGAAGGGACGAAAGTATAATTCCTCCCGAGGCTCCGAGGATTGCAGCTAAGGTCTTAATGCGAAGCCCCGCAATGAGGGGCAGGGTAATCAGTATGGAAAGAATTGACAGGCCGACGGCAATGGGAAGGGGCGGGTACCCCTTCAGGGTTGCGGGAATCAAAACCATGAAGAAAAGAAGTATTGATGTGCAGAGGGCAATGAGAGACGTGAAGCCCTTTATGCGGCCGATACCGACAATGGCCAGTATCATCAGGAAAACCAGTATAATGATGTAGAGCGTATTGTCGATGTCATAGAGTGAGATGTACTCTGTGGAGCTTTCATCGCCCACACGGGCAATACCGATAAATACTTTCTGGCCGGTATGGTACTGCATGTCCCGGGGCATGTCATTTTCTCCCCCAAAGACAGCCTTTTTTATACTTCCTTTCAATTCACCATCAAGGATTCTCAGCATAATCCAGGTTTCTTTCAGCCTGAGTCCGCTGCCCCGGTCAACGGTGTGCTCTTCAATGGCAGTAATTTCTGCCCGGGTATAGATACGGTCAAGGTCCTGGTATTTCTCCGCCTTTAAAACAACGGGGCTTAAAAAAAGGAAAAGAAGTGAATATGTCAGAATGTGTTTTTTTATATAATGCATTATGTTCCGGTTCTCATCATGATGATAGTAAAGCCTGTTCACGTTATTCCTGCCTGAAGGATTAGTAAAGCAAAATATAAGCCTGTCGCCCCTTTGCGGCAGAAAAAACACCACCGGGTGCCCATGTGCTTGACGGCTTTAAACAAAACATAGTACCATGATTTAATAAAGGCATTACCGAAAGAAAAAAGAAAGGGGGGCCAAAAGGGTACCCCCGGCCGATGGATATTTATTTTGTTCGAATATTCCCTGTCGGCCACCCCGAAGGGGTTTCGAAGCTTATGAACCCCCTTCGGGGGCGGCACCGGTACAATCGTCTGGCTGCTTAACCGGGGGCTCGTGGAGCTGATGTATCTTTGTGTATTTTTAAAACCAGGTGTTTTCTTTTGGGACAGCCATTGAAATAGTAATCAGTTAAAAAAAAGGGAGCTGAAAAGTAAATGGAAAAAAAAGATATTAAGATAGAAGTGAAAATAGATGAATCAACCGCCCAGGGAACCTTTGCGAATTTCACCAATATCAGTCACACCCCTGAGGAATTTGTTATGGATTTTCTCTTTGTCCATCCCGCGCCGCCTCCCGGTTTCGGAAAACTTTTGTCCCGGATGATTCTCACCCCGGCCCATGCCAAGCGGCTTCTTATGGCCCTGACTGAAAATATCAGTAATTATGAAAACCAGTTTGGTGAAATCGAAGTGAAACAGCCCCCGGCACCGGTAAATAATATTCAGTAAAAGGGAAAGGAAGAGAAACCATGAGCGGTAATGACCTGAAGGCAGCCATGATTCAGATGAATAGTGCCTGGGAAGACGCCCCGGCAAACCGGAGCAGCGCCGAAGAGCTTATTGGTAAC
>CAZPEK010000028.1:10256-16682 GCA_964585555.1 uncultured Leptospirales bacterium
GTCGACCTGGTGCTTCTTCCTGAAATGTTTACCACGGGTTTTTCAATGGACCCGGAGCGCCTGGCTGAAGATATGTCCGGGGAGACTATTGCCTGGATGAGGCGTGTCGCCTCTGAGTCCGGGGCTGTTGTTGCGGGTTCCCTGATTATCCGTGAACATAATAAGTATTATAACCGCTTTGCCGCACTGACTCCCGGCGGCGAGATATTTACCTACGACAAGGGGCATCTTTTTCCCCTGATGCAGGAAGACCGGGTTTATACCCGGGGCGCAGAGAGGCTTGTCTTTCCCATCGGATCGTGGAAGATTGCCCCCTTTATCTGTTATGCTCTCCGGTTTCCCCTGTGGACGCGAAACCGGCATGCCGCCTTTGACTGCATGCTTTTTGCTGCAAACTGGCCGGCGTCCCGGGCTTCTCACTGGGAAACCCTTTTGCGGGCCCGGGCAATTGAAAACCAGGCCTTCTGCATCGGTGTTAACCGAACCGGTACTGACGGCAACGGTACCGGCTATTCTGGCGGTTCCCTGGCCTTCGACTGCCGGGGCGAACTCCTTGCTGATTGTTCTGACGCTGAAGGCTCTGCCGTGGTTACCCTTTCCCGTGATATGCTGACAGCCTACCGGAAAGATTTTCCCTTCTGGAAGGATAGCGATGAAATATAGTGGCGGGGTTTCAGTATGCCGAATGCTCCTGCCCGCCCTTCTGGCGTGGCTGTGTATCGTGAACCCGGGCCGTACAGAAGAAAAGATTATGGGGGGGAAGTCAGAGGCGGGCCCGGTGGCAAACTATTACAATTTGAAAAAGCATTATACCAGATGGCATGAGGGTCTCTGGGGAAGCCGCACGTATAATGAGCATGAACTTGAAGATTTTTTAAAAACCCTGAGAGGGAAGTTTATCGCCACTCCCCGGGAATTCATGCTCCTGGTTCCCGAGAGCCTTGAAAAGCCCCGGGTCATATGTAAATTTAAAACCTGCCGGTGGCTTAAAATTTACGGACCCCTTGACCGAAAGAGCCTTGAGGTGCTGGTAAAAAAGAATCCCTCACTGCTGAAAAACTGGTGGCGCAGCAGAAAGCTTCTTTCTATAAAAGGGCGCATCAGAAAGTTTCGCCTCACCAGGGACGCGGGGGGCGATATCATTGAACTCTGGTTAAAGGAAATACTTCCCCTGCCGTGAAAAAATAATTATACCGGTAAGGTGCAAACCGGTCTTTCAGGCTTGAAACAGTGAACAATGGAAATTCCCCGAGGCTTTTACATGACTGTAACAGGGATAAGATAATTTCTGTTTGACAAAACTTTCCCTTTTTTAAGATATTTTCTTTCCGGCATAATAAAGAGAGGGAGGACTTGTTTCTCGAGAGAGTAAACTTCCTTTATCATAAAAAATATTACCAAGAGATGATGCCAGCACGTATCGGGCGGAGAGAATGGATTCAATTCTTGAAAAGATAATTAATAATAGAAAAGTACTACTGGTAAAAGAGAAACAGAAGCTTCCCCCCCGGGTTCTTCAGGAAAGGGTCGAGGCCCTTGATGAAAAAAGGGCCCGCCCCGGGTTTCTTGACCAATACCGTGATGGGGTTCCCTTTCTCATTGCTGAGATAAAAAAGGCCTCTCCCTCGAAGGGACTGATTCGCCCCGATTTTGATCCCGCGGCTATCGCCCGGGCCTATGAGGCGTCAATCCATGTGGGGGCAGTATCGGTGCTCACTGAACCGGATTTTTTTCAGGGAAGCTATGAGTACCTGGAGTCGGCGGGACATGAATTAACCAGGCCCCGACTGATGAAAGATTTTGTTGTTGATGAATACCAGGTATACCGGGGGGCTCTTGCGGGGGCCTCTGGTTTTCTGCTTATCGCCGCAGCCCTTGATGATAAAGAAATCAGCGCCTTGACCGCGGTGGGAAAATCTCTCGGTATGACAGCTCTTCTTGAGGTTCATTCAAAAGAAGAGTACCGCCGTGCTGTCGGGGCCGGGGCTTCATTGATTGGCATCAATAATCGAAACCTGAAGACCTTTGTTACCGACATCGCAATCACCGGGGAGATTATCTCTTCAGAGGGTAAGGAAACGGGTGCCCTCATTATCTCTGAAAGCGGTATCCGTACCTTTGATGACATCAGCGCCCTGAGAAAGGCGGGAGCTGACGGGTTTCTTATCGGGGAAACCTTTATGCGATCCGATGATATTACCGGTGAAATAGACCGGGTGATGACAGGGGCTTCTTCCCGGGAGTAGCGACAGACTGTATTTTTATTGCTTTTTTTCTGCTTATCTGGTAGCGGTATACAACCTATGAAAGCTCCTCTTGTTAAAATATGCGGAATCACCAGGACAGAAGACGCTCTCTACGCGGCTGAGGCGGGAGCCGATATACTCGGATTTATCTTTTATAAAAAATCTCCCCGGTATATTGAAACCCTTGACGCGGCTGGTATTATTGATGAGGTCTCAGGGTATATGCCCTCGATGAGATTTGCCGGGGTCTTTGTCAATGCGGGGGCTGAAGAAATAATAGAAGTCATTGAAAGGGCAGGCCTGACGGAAGTTCAGCTCCACGGTGACGAAACCCCCGGTGATGTCGGGAGGCTCAGGGCCTTTTTAAATGAACGGGGTCATGGAGCTGTCAGGATAATAAAGGCCTTTCGTGTCGCCGGTTCTGAAGATATTGCGTCATCTCTCCGGTATGGGGCGGATTACTATCTCTTCGATGCCTTTGTAGAGGGAGAGCGGGGCGGTACCGGCCATGTTTTTAACTGGAAGCTTCTTGAGAACTTTGAAAAGATGGATAGACTGTTTCTTTCCGGCGGGATAAGCAGTGAAAATGTGCGTGAGGCCCTTGAAAAGGTATCTCCCCTGGGTCTTGATCTTTCAAGCAGCCTTGAAAAGGAAAAGGGAATAAAAGATAAAAAAAAGATTGATGATTTTATGACCATCTTGAAAATAGCGTTAAAATAAGTAGTGTCACTTCCTAATAGAGTTTTTGAGTTTTTTGTCTCAAGCAGGTGCGGAGTAGTGAGCAAAAGGAGCAGTACATGTGTGGAATAATGGGGTATGTGGGCGAGTGCAGCGCCTCGGAAATAATTATGACGGGATTGAAGCGTCTTGAATACCGGGGCTATGATTCGGCAGGTATTGCCCTTCTCGGTGAGGATATCTTCATCTGTAAAAAACCGGGAAAAATTGCCGAGCTCGAAGGATGCCTGAACTATAAAGAGCTGGAGTCATACACCATCGGTATCGGTCATACCCGGTGGGCCACCCATGGCGCCCCGGTTGAGCATAATGCCCATCCCCATATGGACTGCAGTGGTGATATCGCTCTGGTTCATAACGGTATTATCGAGAATTACGCGGTTCTCAGGGAAGCCCTGATTAAAGAGGGTCATGAATTTTCCAGTGATACGGATACTGAAGTGGTTGTTCACCTTATTGAGCATTACCATCAGCAAGAGCCCCTGATTGATTCGGTTATCCGGGCCTTGAAACGGGTCGAGGGAACCTACGGGATTGCTGTTATTTCCCGGCGGGAACCGGGGAAACTCGTGGCGGCCCGAAAGGGAAGCCCGTTGATTTTAGGTATCTGTGATGACGGTATGATACTCGCTTCAGATGCCAGTGCCATTGTTGAGCATACGCGAAATGTTATTTACCTTGAAGACAATGAACTTGTCGAGGTAAAGGGTAGGCATTTTAAAACCTTTGACCTGATGAAAAACCATATTGATAAAAAAATTGAAGCGATTGACTGGGATATTGCCTCAATTGAGAAGTCAGGCTTTGATCATTATATGCTGAAGGAAATTTACGAGCAGCCTGAAACTATCGTAAACGCTTTCAGGGGACGTATTATTACTGAAGAGGGAAATGTACGCCTCGACGGTCTGCAGCTTACCAGGGAAGACCTGCTTGATATTAAACGGATTGTCTTTATCGCCTGTGGTACTTCATGGCATGCGGGACTCATTGGTGAATACCTTATTGAAGAGTATGCCCGGATACCTGTAGAAGTTGAATACGCCTCAGAGTTCAGGTACCGAAAACCGGTTCTCCACAGGGGAGACCTGGTCATAACCATCAGCCAGTCGGGGGCGACTGCTGATACCCTTGCAGCCCTGAAAGAGGCAAAGGCCCGGGGGGTCAGGGTGCTCGGTATCACCAATGTGGTGGGAAGCACTATTGCCCGGGAATCTGACGGGGGTGTTTATACCCATGCGGGACCGGAAATAGGTGTTGCTTCAACCAAGGCCTTTACTTCCCAGGTTACTGTTCTGATTCTTTTGACAATACTTCTTGCGCGGCATCGGGACATGACAGCCCAGGAGGGGAAGACCATACTGGAAGACCTGGAAAATCTTTCAGAGAATATAAACCGTATTCTCCATGATGATACGATTCGTGAAATCGCCGCAAACAACAGCTCGAGTATGAACTTTCTTTACCTCGGACGGGGGGCCCAGTTCCCTGTTGCCCTTGAGGGGGCCCTGAAACTCAAGGAGATATCCTATATCCATGCCGAGGGCTACCCGGCCGCAGAAATGAAGCATGGTCCCATTGCCCTGATTGATGAAAACATGCCTGTTGTCTTCATCGCTCTCAAGGATGAAATATACAGTAAAGTCCTCAGTAATATGGAGGAAGTAAGGGCCCGTCATGGGAAAATCATTGCTGTTGCCAGTGAAGGTGACGAGGAAATCCAGAACTATGCTGATCATGTTATTTATATTCCCCGTGTCCACAATATGCTTGCCCCCCTTTTGACGGTAATTCCTCTTCAGCTCCTGGCCTATCATATTGCGGTGATAAAGGGGTGTGATGTTGATCAGCCGAGAAATCTCGCTAAGAGCGTTACTGTGGAGTAATTAAGGGGCTTGAAGTTTTTTGACTTGCCCCGGATAATTTATTGACAATTATGTCCCCCGGGCATAGACTTTTTCTTTACACCAGAATAACAATGATCTTAAGTGATCTGAAAAGAATAGAGGTAATTAATGATAGTAATAGAAGGAATCAACTATATCGGATTGACAGTTTCAGACCTTGAAGTGTCGACAAAATTTTATCGTGACCTTTTTGATTTTGACGTCGTTGATAAAATGAGCGGGGCTGGACAGGCTTTTCTTCGTATGGGAGAGATGCTTATTGCTCTTAATGAAGAGGAAGGATTTAAAAGTCCTGAAAACTCAGGATACGCAATCTCATTTTTTGTTGATGAAGAAGATTTCGATGATGCCCTTGAAGAACTTGAAGACAATGAAATAAATATTGTCCATGGACCCGAAAATATCCGTAATGGCCAGACTGTAGTATTTATCGATCCTGACGGTAATAAGATCGAGCTTTCATACCCTGCCGCAGGATAAGCTTGTTCCCCCGGGGGAACAAGCCGGTTCTGATAAAAAGGAGATCTCTTCTGTGTGAAGGATCTCCTTTTTGTATTCAGGGTCGGAGTCCTTAAAAGCGACGATTTCCCAAAAGGCGACAATAGCCCAAAAGCGACGAACAGAATCGTCGCCTTTGGGTCTGCAGGTAAAAACAGCCAGACCTTAAAGGCGACAATTCCATTTGTCGCTTTTAAGGCTTCGGGCAACCGATTCTAAAGGCAACGATGCCGTTCCTTTCTCCCCCTCTCCTTTTCTTTTACTAAATGGGGGCCGGGGGGTGAGGGCACTGTACCCCGACCGGGGATTCAGCGGAGCAACAGCCTATCTGGCTTGACATATTATTCTATCGATAAAAACTGTTACTATGAATTTCAAAGATACTATAAAAGCCGCCCTTGAGAAGAGAGAAAGTCTTTTTACTGATGAGTCAACAAACTGTTTCAGGCTTTTCAACGGGGAAGGTGACGGGATACGGGACCTCACTATTGATCGGTACGGGGATTATCTCCTTGTGCAATATTTCAACAATGAACTGTCAGCGGGAAATGAACCGGGGGTGCTGAGGGATGATTTGTTAAAGGAAGTTTCGCATGCCGCTGAATTGTTGCCCCTGCCGGTAGAGGGGATTCTTGTGAAAAACAGGGCTAAAATTGACTCTCCCGGCAGTGTTGACTTTGTCGCGGCCCGAAGAAGCCGGGTTGCTGAGGGGAAACTTCCCCCCTCGGGATACACGGTTGTTCAGTGCGGGACGAAAGCCTCTGTTGACCTGGTCGAGGGACAGAGTACGGGAATTTTTCTTGATATGCGGGAAGTAAGGCAGCGTCTTAAAGATTTTTATGGCCGTGAAAAGCCCGCGTCAATGCTGAATCTTTTCAGCTATACGGGAATGTTTTCTGTTCATGCCCTTCTAAACGGTGCGGGGTGTGCCGTTAATATTGATCTCTCCAGGGCGGTTCTGAATAAGGCAATGGAAAATTATGCTCTCAACGGCCTTGCTGCGGATAACCGGGACTTTATCTACGGGGATGCCCTCT
>CAZPEK010000029.1:0-504 GCA_964585555.1 uncultured Leptospirales bacterium
AAGGAATACTACCTCAATGAGCAGATGAAGGTAATAAAAAAAGAACTGGGCAGCGGGGATGAGGAAGTTGATGAAATAACCGAGCTGAAAAATTCCATTGAAGATGCCAAAATGAGCGCCGAAGCAAAGGCAAAGGCAGTTCAGGAGCTGAAGCGTCTCCAGAAAATGCCTCCCATGTCAGCTGAATCTGCAGTTGTCCGTAATTATATCGAATGGCTCAGAGATGTACCGTGGCACAAGAAAACAAGGGATAAGAAAAATATCGAAGAATCGATGGCAATTCTGAATGAAGATCATTACGGTCTTGATGATGTCAAAGAACGGATTGTTGAATATATCGCTGTCAGCCAGCTGAGCAAAAGACTCAAAGGTCCGATCCTCTGCTTTGTGGGCCCTCCGGGAGTAGGAAAAACTTCTCTGGGAAAATCCGTTTCACGGGCCCTGGGGCGAAAATTTGTCAGGATGTCCCTTGGTGGCGTGCGGGACGAGGCTGAAATCCGCGGT
>CAZPEK010000029.1:519-10133 GCA_964585555.1 uncultured Leptospirales bacterium
ATGTCGGGGCTCTTCCCGGCAGAATTATTCAGATGATGAAAAAGGCCGGTTCGGTTAATCCGGTTATTCTTCTTGATGAGATTGATAAAATGTCCATGGATTTCCGTGGTGATCCATCGTCGGCCCTCCTTGAGGTGCTTGATCCTGAACAGAATAACAGTTTTGCCGATCATTACATGGAAGTTCCCTATGACCTTTCAGATGTAATGTTTATTACAACCGCCAATGTTCAGCATAAGATTCCCGCGCCCCTCCTTGACCGAATGGAGATAATAGAGATTTCAAGCTATACCGAGCCTGAAAAACTTCACATTGCCCTGGAGTTTCTTCTGGCCAAGCAGGGTCTGGAAAACGCTAATATTGACTACGGCGAAGATGCAATGCTTTTTACCATCCGTCACTATACCCGTGAAGCGGGAGTACGAAGCCTTGAACGGGTTATTGCCAAGGTATGCCGGAAAGTCGCCCGTGAAGTCGTTCTGAATGGAAAAGATTTTAAGAAAACTGTAAATAACGAAGTACTTGAGTCATACCTGGGACCCATCAGGTTTAAATACGGCCTGAGAGAACAGGAAAATGAAATAGGATTGGCCAATGGACTCGCCTGGACAGAAGTCGGCGGAGATATCCTGAACATAGAGGCTTCCCTTGTGAAGGGGAAGGGTAAGCTTACTCTGACCGGTAAACTCGGTGAAGTCATGCAGGAATCTGCACAGGCTGCCTTTACCTTTGTACGTTCGAATAACCAGTTTTTCAGCGTCATAGACAAGCTTTTTACTGAACACGATATTCATCTTCATGTACCTGAAGGGGCTATTCCCAAGGATGGACCGTCTGCCGGTATTACCATGGCTGTTGTTCTCTCATCCCTGCTGAGCAATATTCCCATCCGTTGTGACGTGGCAATGACAGGTGAAATTACTCTTCGGGGCAAAGTTCTTCCCATCGGCGGTTTGAAAGAGAAGGTCCTGGCTGCCCATAGAAGTGAAATTATGCACGTGATTCTTCCGAAGGAAAATGAAAAGGATATTGAGAAAATACCCGAATATGTCAGGGAGCGAATGTTCTTTCATCCTGTCAGTACTATGGAGGAAGTTCTTTTTCTCGCACTGGAACACCCTGACAGGTTTTTCAAAGATCACCAGAAGACCGTGAATCTTTACAATGAGCAGAAGGAAACCCTTGGCGACTGGACTGTTGACATCAGTGGAGATCCTGAAAAAGAAAATTCCATTAAAATGTAATTAAATGACCCCGGCGGGAAGAGATAATCCTTTTTTCGCCGGGAGATATGTTTTTTTAAACCTTCGTGTAAACTTCCTCACCCAAAAAAAAACAGCAGCTGACATGTATCAGGTCTTTTTCAGAATAAGAATTATCTTGTTGGAGAGATCAGAAAGGGGCGCCTTCAGGACATTGGAATAGGTATTGGCAACAGCAAGGCCGTTTTTTGTGATAAAGGGAGAGATTTCATCAAGGGTAAAGGCCCGCATGATATGCTGGTCAGAAAGGATCTCAGAGCCGGTAGAGCCATGGATCCGGTACCGGTAGTCTACTTCAACAATCGCCTTTCCATGAGCTGATTATTTCAGAACAAAACCACGCTCCCGGTCGATAACCTGTCCATTAACTGTGGTTGATGAGACATGGGTTATATCTTTTTTTCCTATCTGCCGGATAGGGACGGCGTTCCAGATTTCGAGGATCGCGATTCCCCCGTCACGGAGAGCACGCCAGATGTTCCAGAATGTCCGGTCCACATCTTCATCTTCAACCAGGTAATCGAGGGATCCGAAGAGTGAAATGACAATGTTGAAGTCATTGTAATAGTCAAAGGACGTCAGGTCTGACTGGACAAAATGTATCTTCGGCGAAGAGCGTTGACGGGCCACTTCGAGCATTTCTTTACTGCTGTCAATACCGACACATTGTATCCCATAGCGATGTAGCTGGTTAAGGTGTTCGCCGGTTCCGCAACCCAGGTCGAGTATTGCAGGGTCACTAATACCGTGTATAAATGAGCGGATAAGTATTATATCATTTTCAATATCCCGGTGGTTTTCTTCAATTGCATAGTAGTATGGAGCGAGCTTTTTATACAACAACATGCTACGATATTGTTTCCTGGAACTTTTCTTTAAAAGTGACACGTACCAGGTCTTCAATGTCTGCCGTATCTTCAAGTTCAAAGAGCTGTTTAACCATGGCGCGGCATTCTTCAAGTTTAACCGAGCGTATGATGCGCTTTACCTGGTACATGTAAGTCGGGCTCATGGACAGGTGCTTGAACCCGAGACCGAGGAGAACCATGGTATACTGGGGTTCTCCCGCCATTTCGCCGCATATTGATACGGGAATGTTGAAGTCATTTGAAACAGTGACTATTTGTTTCAGAAACCTGAGAACAGCCGGGTTAAGGGGATTGTAGAGATAGGCAATCTTTTCACTGATTCGGTCTACCGCAAGAATGTACTGTACCAGGTCATTGGTTCCGATTGAAAAAAAGTCGGCGTGGCGGGCAAGAATATCCGCGTTGATGACCGCAGAGGGTACCTCTATCATGACGCCTATCTGTATTTCCTTATCATAGGGGATGCCTGTTTTATCAAACTCTTCCATTATCTCAATTACGATAGCCTTGCTCAGTTTCAGCTCTTCAACAGTAGTTATCATGGGAAACATGAGTTTTACATTACCGTAATGACTTGCTCTCAGGATGGCACGGAGCTGAATACGAAAGAGGGTTTCATTTTCAAGACTGAAACGGATTGCCCGGCAACCGAGAAAAGGGTTCCGTTCCTTGTGTGCTTTGGTATAGGCATAAACCTTATCTCCCCCTACGTCGAGGGTTCTGATAGTAACCGGTGCTGGATTGTAAAATTCTACAACTCTCTTGTATTCATGGAACTGTCTTTCTTCATCGGGAAGTGACTTGTCGAGAAAAAGAAACTCTGATCTGAAAAGTCCGATACCCTGGGCCCCGTGATCCTGGATGATTTTCATCTCATCGGGGATTTCAATATTCCCATAGATGAAAATCTCCTCTGAATCAAGGGTCTGGGAGGGAAGGGAGGTAAGATTTTCGAGTTCTTTCTCAAGCCGATTGAAATCATCCCTGTAACGTTTAAATTCGTCTATTTCTTCTTTTGTGGGATCAATGATAATTTCCCCGTGAATGGCGTCGACGATTACCTTGTCCCCGGTTTTGACCTGTGATGTCGCGTTGATAGTGCCGACAATAGCCGGGATATCGAGGGCTCGCGCCATGATTGCCGTGTGGGATGTTCTGCCTCCCTTGTTGGTTACAAAAGCAAGAATCATTTCCCTGTTCATGATTGCGGTTTCTGAGGGCGTAAGGTCCGGGGCAAAGACAATTACTTCTTCATTTATGTCGGCAAGGGATGTGGCTTCACTTTTCTGCAGGTTTGAGATAAGTCTTTTGTTGATATCAGAAATATCAATAATACGTTCCCGTATATATTCATCTTCAATAGAATCAAGACTGTGGATCAATTCGAGGGAAATATCATTGATAACCCATTCAGCGTTTCTTTTTTCCTTGAGAATAGTTTCCCGGGCCCGGTCATCGAGCTTCGGGTCTTCAAGTACCATGAGGTGACTGGTGAAAATGTCAGCCATATCATTGCTGAGGTTTTCCGATATCTGCTGTTGAATTTCCCGGATATCACTCTTGGTTTTTTCCAGGGCCATTTCATAACGGGCTAATTCCTTTTCCACCTCATCGTTTCTGAGAGTATACTTGGGAATAAACACCTTGTGTCCCTGAAGGACATAGGCCTTGCCTATCTTGATACCTGGAGAAGCTATGGTTCCGGTTGTAATATGTTTTGACATTGTTTTCTGTTCAGCCTGTTTTTTTTTGTATCTTAAGGATAAAATGCCGGATTGTCAATACCGCAGGTTTCCTCGAATCCCATCATCAGGTTGGCATTTTGTACCGCATTTCCTGATTGCCCTTTGATAAGATTATCAATAACCGATGAGATGATCAGTTTGCCTGTTCTTTCATCGACCAGTGTTCTCATCTCACACCTGTTTGAACCCCTGACATGGGCTGTATTGGGAGACTGGTCGGTAACAAGAATAAAAGGCTCATCACCATAATAGTCCCTGTAGAGCTTTTGCACAGCAGAGGTATCGAGGCCCCCATTGATGTCGGCATATATCGTCATAAGTATTCCCCTGTTGAGAGGAACAACCTGAGGGACAAAAAGTATCTTCTTGTCTGAATTACCGCTTTTATTTAGTACATTCTCAACCTCAACAAGATGCTGATGCCGGCCTTCACGGTAGGTATTTACATTTTCATGACGCTGAGGGTAGAGATTTGCTTCTCCGGAATTTTTTCCCGCTCCCGACACACCAGTTTTCCCGTCGCAGATAATTGTATCTCCTGCAATAATGCCTTTTTCAAAGGCGGGAAGAAGGGCAAGAATCATGTTTATGGCAAAGCATCCTGGATTCCCAACGATTGAGGCATCCCTGATCTCTTCGCGGTACTTCTCAGGAAGCCCGTAGACCGACTGTAAGAGGGCCTCAGGGGCTTTATGGTCGGTTTCCATACCTTTGTTCGCCGCATAGACCTTATAGTCCTCTAATGAGTTAAATCTGAAGTCTCCGCTGAAATCAATAACAGGAATTTTATTATCGATGAAATCATGGATAAGTGTCATTCCCGCCCGGTCAGGGGTAGAAAAGAACACCAGGTCTGTAGCAAAATCAATATTTTTATAGTCGTCAACTGGTATGTCACAGAATCCTGAAAGATGGGGGAAAACCGAGCTGACAGGCTGTCCTGTATCTTTTCGAGCAATGAGTTGCTTAATGCGGAATCCGGGATGTCTCAGGAGGATTTCTATTAAACCGAGACCCCCAAAGCCCGTTGCTCCGATGATTGTGACGTTTTTCATGTATTACCCCTGATCAATAGCTTAAAGGATAACTTATGCATGAATCAGGGATATTTTGTAAAGGGTTTTTTGCAGGATATCGAAGCTGCCTGATATCCTGCATTTTGTAGAGAGCAGAGCGGAATGGATGTTCCCATTAGATACAGGATGTTACATCCCCAGCATTTGTCTTTTCAGTTGAGCACTTGGTGGTTTTCGCCCCAGCCAGATGCCGAAAAGGGCGCGTTTCATATCTAAACCCTTTACGGTAATCTTATAGACACCATTTTTATATACCTTGATGCCGGTACCGGGATAGTAAATGATATTATAGGCGTCGCCTTTCTTGATTCCTGATTTGAAAACAGAGATGAAACGGTTGATTCGGCTTCGAATTTTAGCCGTCTTGCCGTTTGTAGATTTATTAAAACCTTCATTTGTTGAATCGGCCATACGTTTTCCGGAAATAAGGCCTGAGGTAATGTGGAGACGGACTGCCATTTTTTCATCAGCATTGATGATTGCCGGTCCATTGCTGCTCTTTTTTTTCAGATACAGACCGGAAACATAGGCGTCAATAAAGAACTTGGTACGCTGACCAGCGCCATTGAGAACAAGGGTGTCACTTCCTGATGTAAGATTTTCAGGCATGATAATACCGCTTACTTTTCGGCCCAGAAGACTCACAGAAAAAAACAAAATAAGTACCAGCGCTACAGATAGTTTTTTGATCATACACCGCTCCTTGATATATTTTCTATACAACTCTATATCGGTACTAATAACCCTCTGTCAAGACTTATTTTTAACTTTGTTAATGTTTTGATGGGGTGAGGAAGTTAACTGCAGAGTTGATATTTTACTCAGAGCACTTTCAACTGAATAATTTTTTTAGACCTGCTGATGTGCTCTGAGTAAAATTTAACGGTACATCGATTCATTGATACCAATATCGGGAAGAACATCCAGGTCTTTGTTAAAGGAGATCCCGAGCTGAAGAATCTGTGAGGGATTTCCCTTGTCGATTTTATTGCCTGTCAGGATGGCTACAGCCGAATCATTGAACTGCAGGTCGTGGCCAAAAAGGTGACGAAAGACAAGCTGGTATGAGAAGGGAAGACCGAGTTTATAAAGAGCAGTGTTTTTTTCTCCCAGGTGAAGGGCTGACTCAGCGTTAATGGCCGTACCATGGGTTACTCCCATCCAGTGATGCCAGCTGTGGGCAGATCCGCCTACAAGAAAATCGGGCCCCACAGCCATTGACTGCATTGGTACCGGATCATAATCAAGAAGGAGCAGACGGGACTGGTGGGCATGAGCATTGAGGCTTCTCAGGTGGTCCTTTCTAAGGGTAGAGAAGGTATGCTTGTCCCGGTCCCGGGCATGCATATCATAGAAACAGACTCCCTGCAGTTCCTGGCTGTCATGAAAGTTAATGGTGACATGTATGCCAATGGAGGCGAAATGCTTCGATTCTCCGGCTTTTTTAAAACTGGAGGCTTTAATATTGAGGCTGTTTCCGAATACCTGGATTTTTTTCTCATCAAGGAACGATGCAAGGCTTCGGGAAATAAGGGACGCCCCTTCATCCTCACTCCATGAATCGGGAAAGAGGTGTTGTACCGATTTTGTTATCAACTCTTCAGTGGAAAAAATCAGGCTCTTGATACTCTTAGGATCCTGTTTTATCTTTTTAACAACTGCCATTGCCTTCCTCCTTGCAGTATGTATTGCATGACATGCAATACAGCAAATTATTTTCACAAATGATGATTGAGAGGGCTCTCCATAGAGTGCCCACTGTTCGTTTATTTCTGAGCGTAAATAAGCCAGTGAGAAATAATGTCATGGTGATTCCCCACAGGGCTTCGTTCTGCAATGCCATATTCCAGGGAGGAAAAGTCTCCCAGGTATGCCTTTACTTCCTTTTCATTATAAAAAGCTGCAATGGTACCCTCTATATCTTTGAGTCCTGTTTTCCAGACATTGTTTCCCAGGTGTTCACCCTTTTTCATATAGGTATCCCGGTCAGACCTGAGGGTAGCCAGTAGCAGCCCCCCGGGAACCAGAACCCGTAAAATTTCATCAATCATGGTGCTGAAGTCTTCTTTCGGGGCGTAATGCAGAGAGCCCCAGGCGACAATAACACTGCAGGTGCTGTCGGCCAGGGGTATCGAACGGTTGTCGCCGAGAAAGAGGCGAGGGGAAAAATCCTGTGAAATCTTAATCGCCCCGGCACTGTTATCCATACCAAGGACCACCGGAAAGCCGAACTGCTCAAGGAGAGCCAGGTGTCTGCCGCTGCCGCAGCCAAGATCAAGGGCAGCCGGGTCTTCCCACTCCTTACCGTCCTGAAGGGCCCTGGTCAGCATCCGGACAAGGTTCTCATCAGGCCAGGCGAGACGGGATTTATTTTTTTTATAGTGGTCCTGCCAGGTCCCCATGGTTAATCCTTTATCTTTATGTGAAAGAGTTCCACCGCCTTTTCGGCAGTAGCAATAGCTTCATCAACAGTTTTGCCCTTTGTTATAACAACACCAATACGGTCATGGTTGGTGCGGGCGGTCTGTATGGAGGCACCAATACCTTTAAATACCCGTGAGAATATCACACCTTTCAGGTTTCGCGGCTTTTCAGGGCTGCACGATACCAGTTTGCCCCCGTTACCGGTTATATATCGTACGACTACCGCTTTTTTTGGTTTTTTCAGGGGGGGAAGTTTAAACCTGAGGCCGGTCATTGAACGTATTGCCTGGGAAATGAAATTATATCCGGTACGTGCTGGAATAGCAATATCGCTTAAGAATTCTCCCCCAAACTCAGGAACCGCCTCTATGACCATGATTTTTCCATCGGTTTCTATTATTGCCTCAATGATCAGGGGAGTTGAGTGGAGCTGAAAGGTATCGGCAATATTTTGACCGATGTCTATGAACTCTTTGTGACGCTCAAAGTACCGGGAGGGAGAAATATGCATAATATCAACAAAGGAGAGGTCATCGGAGGTTTTTTTGTCCGTTATGTCCACAAGGTAAAATGTTTTATTATGGACCAGGCCGGCAACAATGACCTCATCTCCGGTGATAAAGCGCTCAAAAATAATTTTCTTTTTTTGAGCCGGGGAAGGCCACTCTTTTTTCAGTTCTTCAGGATTTTTATAGAGAAGTACCCCGGCTTTAGCGTGTCCTGTAACCGGTTTGCTGATTATCGGGAAAAGGTGAGAAAACTTCTCAATACGGTTCCGTGCCGGAAGTTTTACCACTTCGGCACTCGGTATTCCCCCGGCACGGAAGGCGTCTTTCATCAGCTTTTTATCGATAAAATTATCACACTGCATAAGGGGGATATAGCTGATATTAAATTTTTCATTCAGGTAGGCGGTAGTCTTTATTGCTGCGCCGTATGATCGGGTCATAATCCCCGATATCTCGCCGCTAAAAAGAATTTCATTCAATTTCTGATAGATGATTTTTCGGTCATGGATAGATTCCTGAATTTTCAGATCACATCCAAGCAATCCCGGTGCAGAGGTGTTACGGTCAATTCCAATTACATGATACCCCAGCTTTCGCGCTTCCCTGATAAGGGGCATCTGGTTGAGGCCCGCGCCTATAGATATAAAAAATTCTGTTTCAGCCAGTTTCTTTTTTTTAAACATTTGATTATAAGTGTTTGAAATTATTCAGCCTGTTTGTAATAGGGGTTATTATCAGCCATGGGTCTGATAATAATCCTGTAGCTTTGTTGGCCAATACTACATGGATATAGATATTGGCGTCAATAAGTTTATACATATTTGACTATTAAGATTTGTTATCGTTGGGTTATAATTCTTCCTGGATCATGGTAGTTCAAAGACAAAATAACTGGTTTTTCCCGGTAAAAGGACCGATTTAATTAATGGTTTACAATTAATTTATATATGGTATATTATACTTAGAGAGTAATATACCATATTTTATTCTTTTTGAGGAGACAGAGAGGAAAATGTATTGCGAGCGATGTAAAAAAACCGATGCGACGATACATCTGACTGAGATTATTAAAGATGTAAAATCCGAAGTACATCTTTGTGAAGCATGTGCCCGTGATATCGGATTAAATACAAAATTATCAGGATTTTCTCTTTCTGTACCTGAGATGCTCTCTTTTCTTGAGGTCAATGAAGTCTCTCCAGGTGAAGAAGCAGGATCATGCAAAATATGTGGAACCCGCTTTGTTCAGTATATAAAAAATGGAAAGCTTGGGTGTCCCGATTGTTATATGTACCTGGGAGGGGCCCTGGAGTCGGTTATAAAAAGCTATCATGGCAATACCGTTCATGTTGGTAAGATACCATCTTCATTTAATGAAAAAAAGTATGAGACTGCAGAGTATGTTGAGCCTCCCGTCATCTCGCTGGGAGAAATGCAGCAAAAGCTTGATCAGGCCGTAACCGATGAGCGGTATGAAGATGCTGCTCTTCTCAGGGACAAGATCAGGCAGGCCATGAAGAGCTAAAAGGGAAGGTTCTCAGTGTTTAAAAAGGAAGAGTTACTCCGGCAGGGTTTCTGGTCAGAAAAGGGACCTAATAATGATACGGTTATCTCCAGCCGTATCCGTCTTGCCCGTAATATACCATCAATACCTTTTCCCGATAATATGAACGGTGATGAACCGGGTATTATTATGGAAATTGCCCGAAGCTTTCAGGAAAATTCATCA
>CAZPEK010000029.1:10143-16129 GCA_964585555.1 uncultured Leptospirales bacterium
TTACCGAATTGCAAATAGAAATATACGAAAACAGGAAAATTCATCATTTTCAGGTTCTGCCCTGGTTGAACTTGACACCCTCACTGCTGACGAGAAGCGCTTTCTTCGGGAAATGAACCTTATTACCGATGAGATGGAAAAATCTCTTACCAGCGCTGTTATTATAAATGAATCGGATAACTTTTCAATTCTGGTAAATGAAGAAGATCATTTCAGAATTCAGGTGATACTCCCGGGGCTGCAGCTTTCTACCGCTTATGAAACCGCTGATAAAGTAGATGATGAATTGAACCATCAGGCTCCCTATGCTTTTTCCCTTGAGACCGGTTATCTTTCAGCCTGTCCATCAAATGTTGGTACCGGTTTAAAAGCATCGGTATTGCTTCATCTGCCTGTTCTTACCACGATGAAACGAATGCCTGAGATTGCTGATTCAATAAGAAAAGAACGTGTTGAACTGCGGGGTACCGGGGGTTCAGGAAGCAAGACTATGGGCAGTATCTACCAGGTTTCAAACAGAATTTCCCTGGGGCTCTCTGAAGTTGACATCATAGAGACTCTTGACGGCCTGGTGAGCAAAATAATTGATAGAGAAGACGATGCCCGGGATGAATTTGTCAGGCTTCACCGGACAGAAGCTGAAGACAGGATTTTCCGTTCCCTGGGAGCTGTAAAATTTGCCCGCCGCATCAGTTATTCTGAATCTATGGAACATCTATCGAATATACGACTCGGACTTATCCTGGGGCTTGTGAGAGCTGTTGACTTGCCCTTTATACAGACAATGATGGTAAACATTCAGCAGGCACACCTGCAGGATATTTATCACCGAAGTTTTGAAAATTTAATTGAGACGGAAGAGTACCGAGGGGAGTACCTGAGGATGAATTTTAACGCACTGGAGTCTGCTTAATGTTTGAATTTACGAAAAGATCAAGAAAAGTTCTTGAGGAAATGGCCCAGACTGAAGGCCGCCGAATGAATAGTGATACCCTCGGACCGGAACATATACTTGTTGCCCTCCTGAATGATGAAGATTCTGTTGCCGCGCGAATAATGAAAAATATCGGTATCAATTTTGATCGCATTAAGAAGGAGATTGAGCAGTCAGTTAAGCAGGGAGGCACCACGATTGTTCTGGGAAAAATTCCTATAAGCCCCCGGTATAAGAGAATTATAGAGCTTTCCAAAGAAGAAGCTAGAAAGCTTAAAAATTCATACATCGGTACAGAGCATCTTCTGCTTTCTATATTTCGCGATGGGACATCAACGGGTCTTGATAATTTAAATAAAGCCGGTATTGACTATAATGTAATCCGGAGCGAAATACTCAGGGTTCTTGGCGTTAAGGTCAGCACCGATAAAAATACAAAGCCGAAATCCCTTTCGAAACCCCCATCACTGGAAGAGTTCTCTCAAGACCTGACTATTCTGGCATCAGAGAACAGACTTGATCCGGTAATCGGGAGAGAAGAGGAAACCCGCCGGGTAATTAGAATACTTTCTCGAAAAAGAAAAAATAATCCCATACTGATAGGTGAAGCGGGAGTAGGTAAAACCGCAATCGTTGAAGGCCTTGCCCAGAAAATTATCAGTAAGGAAGTACCTGAGCCCCTTCAAAACAGCCGGGTAATATCCCTTGATATGGCGGCCATTGTGGCGGGAACCAAGTACCGTGGTGAGTTTGAAGACCGGTTAAAGAAAATCGTTGAAGAAATCAAGGAACTCGATAAGGTCATAATCTTTATTGATGAGCTTCATACCATAATCGGGGCTGGTGCTGCTGAGGGTGCTATTGATGCGGCAAATATACTTAAACCGGCCCTGGCCAGGGGAGAGCTGCAGTGCATCGGGGCAACCACCCTGAATGAGTACCGTCTTCATGTTGAAAAGGATGCTGCCCTGGTGCGGCGATTCCAGGCTGTCATGGTTGAAGAACCTGGAAAAGATGACAGTGAAGAGATTCTTCTGGGACTCAAGACCCGCTATGAAGAACACCATAAAGTGCACTACGATCCCGCAGCTCTTAAAGAGGCTATTTTTCTTTCTGACCGGTACATTCATGATCGGTTTCTTCCCGACAAGGCAATTGATATTATTGATGAGGCGGGAGCCCTCGCGCGGTTGGAAAATTTTGAACGACCCACTGAAATTGTCTCCCTTGAAAGTGAAATTGAAGAACTCAATAGTAAAAAAAATGATCTGGTAATGCATCAGGAGTATGAACAGGCTGCAGCTGTCCGGGACCAGATTATTGAAAAAAAAGAAGAACTCGATCATAAACTTCATAGCTGGAACGAAAAGGAAGATGAGTATGCTATCATTGTCGATTCAGATGTGATTGCTACCGTCGTTGCTGAAAGTACAGGAATACCGGTGGAAAGCATAGAAGAATCAGAGACCGATAAACTCCTTCGTCTTGAGGGAGAGCTGCATAAAAGAATTATCGGGCAGAATGATGCCATTGAGGTTATAGCCCGGGCCATTCGCAGATCCCGGGTAGGGCTCAGTGGTGATAACCGCCCCCAGGGATCTTTTATTTTTCTCGGGCCGACGGGGGTTGGTAAAACTGAGCTTGCAAAGGCTCTTGCTCAATTTATTTTTGATGATGAGCGTAATCTTATTCGTCTCGATATGTCAGAATATATGGAGAAGCACTCTGTTGCCCGCCTTATCGGTTCTCCTCCAGGGTATATCGGTTATGATGACGGCGGACAACTTTCCGAGAAAATACGAAGAAAGCCTTATTCCATTGTGCTTTTCGATGAGATTGAAAAGGCCCATCCGGATCTCTTTAATATTCTTCTTCAGATACTTGATGAAGGGGAATTGACTGACAGCAGCGGGAATACTATAAGCTTCAGGGATACCATAATTATTATGACTTCAAATGTTGGAAACCGGGAGTTTCAGAAAACTTCCCGCATGGGATTTACTGATGAAAACCTTCCTGATGAAGCGAATAAGGACAAGGTATCAGACGAACTGAAAAAACTTTTCAGTCCGGAATTTTTAAACAGGATTGATGAAGTGGTCTTTTTTCATAAACTTGACCAGAGTCATATTAAAAAGATAATTGATATCATGCTCAATGAGGTAGCTCTTCAGATGATCCGAAGGGGAGTAAAGCTCGAATTTACACCAGCGGTCAAAAAACATATTCTGGAGAGAGGATTTAACAGTGCCTACGGTGCCCGTTTCCTGAGAAGAATAATTCGTCGTGAAATAGAAGACAATCTTGCCCATGAACTTTTAACCGGTAAATACGAAAAGGCCGCCGTTATTAAATTGTCTTCCCGGAACGGAAAGGTAACCTTTAAGGTGATGGAAGAAAAGGAAAAGACTCCAGATGAATCCGGTGTTGAAACCGGTGACGCAACCGTCTCTCGTGTTGAAGTGGGGAGCGGGGAAGGTGATTCCTGATACTGACAGCCTGCCTTAACTTCCTTTTTCGAATAAAAAATGCCCTCTAAATGGAGGGTATTTTTGTTTATTGCGCTGTCTTTCTTTCTCCCTTAAAGGCGGTGCCCCTAAAGGCTGCCCCCGGCCGATGGATACTTATTCTGTTCGAATGTTTTCTTTCGGCCACCCCCGGAGGGGTTTATAAGCTTATATACCCCCTCCGGGAGTGGCGAGGTCCAGGTTTTTAGTTTGCAATGAGACTGCTCGAGCCGGGGGATGAGGCAGAATGAGGATGCAGGGTTCCAGGGGCTAAAAAAAATAATTCTCGACTTGACAGAAAACCAGTCTTTTAATACCTTGTTAACAAATACTTAAGTAGGTTTAGTATAGTTGAAGGAACAGATAAAACATAAACTTGGCGAAAAGCTGAGAACTGTCCGTGAGCGAAAGGGGCTTACTCTCAAGTCGGTCGCAGCCAGTGCCGGGGTAAGCGAGAGCCTGGTATCTCAGATTGAAAGAAACAGGGTAAGTCCGAGTATTGATACGCTTCTGAACCTTGCGGAAATTCTTGAGATTGGTCCCGATTACCTTTTCAGCGATTTAAAGCAGAAAAGGAATATTGATATTATCAAGAGAGAGGAGAGCCGGTCTATTGTCACGCCTCAGGTTACCTACCGGCAGCTTTCCATACTGCAGGATGAGGTGGAAGAATATTCGATAGAGGCTTTTTTAATGGAAATTGCCCCGGGCTGCGAAAAGGGAAGTGAAGAATACGGGCACCGTGGAAAAGAGTTCGGCTATATACTTGAAGGTGAGGGAATTCTCGCATACGGTCATGAAGAATATCGGTTGAAACAGGGGGACAGTACGGCTTTTTCTTCTGACATGCCGCATCTTCTTAAAAACGGGGGGAAAAAACCATTGAAGGCTCTCTGGGTAATTACTCCACCGCGAAAAATTTTTGGAGAATAAATTATAATGCTTCATCATGGGTGAGAAACCTCAAGTTGGTCACTCGGTTTTGTTGAATAATCTAAGTTAAGGGTTAACACTATGGGAAAAACAATTGCAGAAAAAATATTTGATGCCCATCGGGTCGATGAACTGGGCGGGGATATTCATGTACTTAAGCTCGATGCGGTTTTCTGTCATGAAATCACGACACCAATCGCGATAAATGATCTCGCGGCACGGGGTATGGATCGTGTCTTTGATCCCGAAAAGGTCAAGGTGGTCATTGATCATGTCACACCGGCCAAGGACACCAAAACAGCCATTCAGGGAAAGACCCTGCGGGACTGGTCGCGGCGCAACAACATTAAGGATTTCTTCGATGTGGGAAGAAACGGCGTCTGCCATGCTATTTTTCCCGAGAAGGGATTTTCCCGTCCCGGTTATACCATAATAATGGGGGATTCACATACCTGTACCCATGGGGCCTTCGGGGCATTTGCTGCTGGAGTCGGAACAACTGACCTGGAAGTCGGCATCCTGAAGGGGGTATGTACTTTTAAGACTCCCCTCACAATGAAGATCAATCTTACCGGTACTCTGCAGGAAGGCGTATATGCAAAGGATGTCATTCTTTCAGTAATCGGAAAAATCGGCGTTAATGGTGCAACCAATAGAATTATGGAATTCACCGGGCCGGTGATTGACAGCATGTCTATGGAATCACGAATGACTGTCTGCAACATGGCCATTGAAGCAGGTGGAACCAGCGGGGTCTGTTATCCCGATATGGTTACTGTTGATTATCTCTGGGAATTTATAAAGGAAGATTACCCGGGCAAAGAGGCTGCCCTGGAGGATTTTCAGAAGTGGATTTCTGATCCTGACGCCCACTACGAAGATGTCATTGACATTGATATAAGTGATCTTGCACCGGTCAGTACCTTTGGCTATAAGCCCGACCAGGTAAAAAAGATCAGTGAACTGGAAGGAGAAAAAATCGACCAGGTTTATATTGGATCATGTACCAATGGACGTATCGAAGACCTGCGGGAAGCCGCAAAGGTTCTCAAAGGGAAAAAGATACAGGATACGGTCAGGGGCATTGTGTCACCGGCAACTCCGGCTATTTTCAATAAAGCCCTGGAAGAAGGTATTATTAAAATCTTTATGGATGCGGGCTTTGTGGTCACTAATCCGACATGCGGCGCCTGCCTCGGCATGAGCAATGGTGTGCTCGCTCCCGGTGAGGTAGCGGCCACAACAACCAATAGAAATTTTAACGGAAGAATGGGGAAGGGGGGCATGGTTCACCTGATGAGCCCCGCTTCTGCTGCCGCTGCTGCGGTTGCAGGATACATTACCAATTCTGAGCTTTTTAAAGGATAGGGGGATCAATATGAAAATATTTAAAGGAAAGGCATTGTTTCTTGACCGTTCAGATATAAACACCGACGAGATTATTCCCGCAAAGTACCTGACCGAAAGTACCAAGGAGGCCCTGAAGCCTTATCTCCTTGAAGATTTGAATCTTGAGGGCTTTGATGCCTCAAAGACTTTAAAGAATGTCAGGGGAATGATAACCAGGTCAAAGTTTGGCTGTGGATCTTCACGGGAACACGCCGCGTGGGCC
>CAZPEK010000030.1:0-13956 GCA_964585555.1 uncultured Leptospirales bacterium
AACAACCAGGCGGCGTGGTAAAAAGAACGGGTAATAGTGAAGCGCAAAAAATGATCGCAAAGGTGCAAAAAATTAATATGGATGCGCCGAAATCCTTTGCTGTTTCATTTGAAATAGACGGGAACATGAAAAAGAAAAAGTTTAAATCTATTGGCCAGGCTTTTTTTGACCGCGCGGCAGGTAAAATGTATATTTCTTTTCTTGATTATATATTTAAAAGTCCTTTGACCCGTGTCTATGTTGACGGCGATGAAATTATTTTTTATTTTCCCGTTGATAAAACTCTTATTAAGGATAATGCCAAAACTATTAATTTAAGAAATTATAATAATATTGAGATACCTTACCATGTTGTATATGACCTCTTGACCGGATCAATACCTCTTATTAAAGATTACTCCGTCAAGGAAGGACTGGTTAAAAAAGAAGCATCTCTTTCTTTCCTGATTCTTGAGAATAAAAATACCTACCAGACGATTGCTTTCAGCCGGGATTATCCTGATAAAATAAAGCTGGTAAACAAAAAAACGAAAGAAGTTGTTGAGATTTATCTCAAGAGTCCCATGAAAACAGAAAAGAGGTATTTTTATAGAACCATTGTGATGGTGGAAAAGAAATCTGAGGTCCGCATTACTCTGAAGTTCAAAAGAATAAAACTTAATCGTCCTGTTAAGGTAAAATCAATAAAAGACCTTAAGGTTCCCCGTGATGCGAAGATTATATCCCGCTAAAGCCTGACTTCTGCTTGACTCCCTCTTTTTTGTTGGATATACCAGAAAAAAGAGGGAGGAGACCCTGATTATGAAATCAGCCGTAAGAGCAGCCTGTATATTTTTTTTCTTATTTGTACCCTTCAGCCTGTCCGCCTTTCAATCTTCCTCTCAAACAATAAAAATTCCCCTTAAAGGGAAATGGCTCATCAATACAGGAGATGAAGATAATTCCGCCAGTCCGGGATTGCGGGATAAGTCATGGGATACTATTGAACTGCCTGGAAGTTTTATCCGTTACCTGAAGAGAAAGACCGGCAAAATTGAAGGAATTATCTGGATCAGAAAACATATTACTGTTCCAGAAAAAGTCCCCCCCGGGGGCCTTGGGCTGGTTTTGGGAAGAATCGGCAATGCGGATATTACCATGGTGAATGGACACATCATAGGGGAAACCGGGGGGTTTCCGCCGAAAGAATTTTCCATGTGGAATTATAAAAGATTTTACCATGTGCCTGCCTGCCTTTTAAAACCAGGGGAGGAGAATATTATAGCGGTCCGGGTATACTGCAGGATATACGGTGAGATTCGGGGTGATCTTTTTCTTGGTGATATGTCGTGGTGGTCCAGCCAGCGTAACTGGTATCTCCTCTCAAGTGTTATCGTTTATTATGGGATTCTTGGTATCGGTGCCGCAATTGGTCTGCTGTTTCTGGTTATTTTTATTATGGGTCGGGGTGGTCTTGAATCGGCGTTTTTCATCATGCAGATGATTCCCGGTTTTTTTGTGGTCTATGAAATTTGCGGTTTCTTCCCCCTTTATCCCGACACGATTATCAGGATAAAGGTTTTCGGCTTTATGTGGACCGCCCTTGTTGTGGTGCACCTTATGTTTCTTCATCGACTCTACGGGCTGAAAAGAAAGGGCATAGAGCGGGCCCTTGTTGCGATGCTGATTTTTTTTACCTTCATGATTGTACTGGCCACTGATGTGGATCGGCATCGTTTTATCGCCCTTATTGTTATTGCTGTATTAACCCCACTGGCATTCTATAATATTTCCATTCATGTTCAGGCCCTTGCAAAAAAGAATATCTATGCCCGATATCTGTTTCTCCCGGGATTGATTCTTTCCCTCGGTGCTGCCCATGACGGCTTCGCTTACCTGCAGCGCCTCGGGGGACCCGATATCAGTTTCATGGGCTATGGTTTTGAAGAAGTTGTCTTCGGGTATGCCGCAACCGTCATGTTTATCGGGGGGGCAATGATTCTTCTTCACCGTTTTCTACAGTCCATGAGGCAGGTTGAAGAGCTCAATGAGACACTGGAGATCAGGGTTTACGACCGAACCCGGGAGCTCGAAGAATCCCTTCAGCATCTTTCCCGAATCATTGAAGACTCCTATCTTGAAGAGCGGACAAAGCCGGGGGGGAAGCCCCCTGAGCTCTCTTCTTCGACAGTGCAGAAAATTCAGAATGCTGTTGTCTATATTCATGACAACTATATGCATGATATTTCCCGGGAAGGCCTCGCGGCTCATCTTGAAATCAACGCCGATCATTTCGGCAAGGCCTTTCGGCATTATACCGGGAAAAAAATGAATGAGTATATCAACGCATTGAGAATAAAGCGGGCTGCTGTGATGCTCAAAGAATCAAATGAGGCGGTGATCCATATTGCATTTGCTGTCGGTTTTGAAAGCCTCAGAACCTTCAACCGGGCTTTTTTGAAAGTCATGGGCATTACTCCTTCTGAATATCGAAATGATGTGTGAGAGGAAGGTTTTTTTAACCTTGATTTTTTGACTTTTTTCTGCTACGGTGTCATATTATGAAAAAGTTGATTGTGGTACTGATTGCAACAAGCCTTCTCGCGCCGCTTCTGGCCGATACATCGCCGCCTCCCTGGAAACATTACCGATCCCGTAATGGGGTCGAAATATTCAAGAGAACCTTTCCCGGTTCAGGAATCATTGAAGTGCGGGGTATTGCCGATGTTGATGCCCCGGCTGAAGTAATTGATATGCTTTTCCGTGATGTTCCCGCCTTTACGCAGTATATGCACAACTGCATGATCAGTCGTGCTGTACATTATTTTAACGATGAAGAGCTTGTTCTTCACAATGTAACAAAACTTCCCTGGCCTCTCTCTCCCCGTGATGTGGTTGTTCATGCAACAGTAAAAAAGGATTTCACTGTCGGACGCTTTGTCGTAAATCTTCGCTCTCTGCAGGGCAGGGATGGAACCAAATGGGTTTCCTTGAATAAAAAGTATGTCCGTATGAGAAAGATGATCGGCACCTTTGATGTGAAGCTCCTGGCGCGAAACCGGTGCCGTATTGCCTATACGGTACATGCCGATCCGACGGGACTTCCCGTATTTGTGGTGAACATGTTCAGCAGTGATAATCCCTATGAGACCCTTCAGGGGATTCGCCGTATGGTGAAGAAGAAAAAATATATTGAGCTGGGTAAGCAGTCACAGTATCTTCCTTACATAGAAAAGTTTTTTAAAGATAAGGAAAAGAATTAAAGGGGGGAAGGGTCAGATACCCTCATAGCTGCAGACACGGCCCAGAGCCTTAAGGCGGTTTCTTCTCCAGTCCTTTTACTTCCTCTCACTGAAATTTTTACACTTCAACGCCGAGGAATATTCTGATAAGCCAGCCGATGCCGAATGACAGGGCAGCCACGCCCATGCTGATAGAAAACATTTCAAGAAACCTGCTCCTGAAAGGAAGATCCTTTGCAACGGAAACGTAGAAGTTGAAAATAAGGATTATCAGCACCGCGTTAAAGAGAGTCACTCCAAGGCAGACCAGGTAATTCTGGAAAATAAGAAAGGGGGAGATAAGGGCGACAACCGTAAAGATGTAAGCGGTTCCCGTATAAAGACTCGATCGGAGAGGGTTTTCGTCGCTTTCGCCGTGGCGTGCCGAAAGAAATTCAGAGGCGGCCATTGAGAGTGACGCGGCAATGCCGGTAATGAGACCTGCCAGGGCAACCAGACGGGTATTCTGGAGGGCAAAGCTGAGTCCCGCCAGGGTGCCGGTCAGTTCAACCAGTGCGTCATTGAGACCAAGAACCACTGAGCCGACATACTTCAGGTGCTCTTCTTCGAGCATGCCGATGAGTTTTTTTTCATGATCATCTTCATCCCTGATGATTTCATCTGCTTCAGGAATAATTTTGGCGATTTCCCCGTAGTTAACCTGGGCCTGCTCTTCGCCTTTTTCCATAAGCTTGATGCCGAAGGTGATGCCAAAGAGGCGGGCGATCCAGAAAAATTTAAAGACCTTAAAACGGTTGGGGCGGACTTCCTTTCCGGTATGACCTTTCCAGAAAGTGTAATGACGCAGCTCGTCATCGGCAATAACCGAAAGTATATCGGCGTTTTCCCTGTTTTTAACCTTACGGGAGAGTTTTTTGTAAATATGAAACTCGGTAATTTCGTTTTTCTGAGCTTTCAGGATTGTCTGTATCATTGGTGCGGTCAACTGCAGTGGGGTCATGGTTTCCTCTCCGTTTAGTGTATGCTGCAGAGATAAAGATCTGGTTGTGAAGAGCAACCATTTTTTTTAAGGAGAGGCTCCGAGTGTGTTTTTTTTTGCAGGCGTTAGTCAAATATTTTAAAACAAAAAAGTCTGCTCAAAATGAACAAGCTTTTTTGTTTTGGTATATGCTTGTGATTATCCGCAGCGCGAGAAACCGCAGCTTCGGCAGACAGAACACCCTGACTCGAATTCAAGGGGCGCGTGGCAGTCAGGACAGACGCCGACCATAACAACCTCGGATGATTTACCATTGGTCTCGGCCATATTTTTTGAGAGGTCGTGATCCGGGTCTTCAACTTTTGCTGATGGGTTTCCTCCCCCGTTATGCCGTTCAATAGCCTTGGCAATGGCATCGGAACATGAGTATATGCGTCCCCCGGCTTCCCATGCCTGGTTGGGACATCGTACTCCTTTTATCTGCTTGATGATCTGTTCTTTTTCAATGCCGCTTCGCAGGGAGAGACTTATCAGGCGGCTTACCGCTTCGGTCTGGCTCGCGGCACAGCCACCGCTCTTACCCATGGTGGCGAAGACTTCGAACATTCCTTCCTCGTCTTCATTGATGGTGACATAGAGTGCCCCGCATCCTGTTGTCATTTTTCTTGTTGCTCCCCAGGTTACATCTTTACGGGCCCGGGGTATAATATGACCGGGTAAGGAAGTTGAAGGCACTGACGCCGGTGCGGGTTCAGGCGCCGGGGCAGTTTCAGTTGAAGTGCTTTTAGTTGAAAGAACCTGCCCTTCCCGGGAGCCGTCTCTATATACGGTGACGCCCTTGCAGTTCAGTTCATAGGCGAGGCGGTAAACTTCGTCAATATCTTTACGCGATGCACTGCGGGGGAAGTTAACGGTTTTTGATACCGCATTGTCGACATATTTTTGAAAGGCCGCCTGTAGTCTAATGTGCCATTCAGGAGTAACATCGTGGGCGGTGACAAAAAGCTTTTGTATGTCTTCGGGAATCTCTTCGATGCCTTCTGCCGAACCGTGATCGGCAACACGCTCCATGACTTCGGTGCTGAAGAATCCCAGCTTTTTTGCCGTCTCTTCAAACCGCGGATTGGTCTCGATGAGCAGGTCATTGTCCATGACATTTCGAACATAGGCAAGGGCGAAAATCGGCTCCATGCCGCTTGAACAGCCGGCAATAATGCTAATGGTGCCGGTGGGCGCAATGGTAGTGGTTGTTGCGTTTCGCAGGGGCTTCTCACCATTTTCAGCAAAATCTGATTTTTCGAAATTAGGGAAAGCTCCCCGTTCTACGGCCAGCTTTCTTGAGACCACCTTTGACTCTTCCTGAATGGTAGACATTATTTTTTCGGCAAGTTTTACTGCTTCTTTTGAATTGTATGGAATTCCGAGGCTGATAAGAATATCAGCAAAGCCCATGATCCCGAGACCGATCTTACGATTAGCTTTGGTCATCTCATCGATTTCTTTAAGAGGGTATCGGTTTGCATCAATGAAATTATCGAGAAAGTGACCCGCTGTTGCGGTAATTTCTTTCAGTTTATTGTAGTCGACTGAGTAGGTGCCTTTGTCTTCCTTTACCACGGTATTTAAATTGATCGATCCGAGGTTGCATGATTCATAGGGAAGCAGGGGCTGCTCGCCGCAGGGATTGGTCGATTCGATCAGTCCTATTTTTTTCAGGGGATTTTTCTCATTGATGCGGTCAATGAAAACGATTCCCGGTTCGCCGGTGTTCCAGGCTTTTTCGACAATAACGTCAAAGGTTTCCCGGGCATTGATGTGCCCGACAATGCTGCCGGTTCGGGGGTTGCGGAGTGGAAAGTCTGTATCATCGTGGACCGCTTCCATGAAATCATTGGTGAGGGCAACAGATATGTTGAAATTGGTCAGAGCTGTGAGGTCTTCCTTTGCCCTGATAAATTCCATAATGTTCGGGTGTTCAATGGAGAGTATCGCCATGTTGGCACCCCGGCGGGTCCCTCCCTGTTTAATGGTTTCGGTTGCCGCGTTAAATATATTCATGAAGCTGACAGGTCCGCTTGAAACCCCTGCAGTAGATTTCACCATGTCATCACGGGGTCTTAGTTTGGAAAATGAAAAACCGGTTCCGCCGCCGCTTTTATGGATCAGAGCCATGTTTTTAACCGAGTCGAAAATTTTATCCATAGAGTCTTCAACAGGAAGAACAAAGCAGGCAGAAAGCTGTCCCAGGGGCCGCCCGGCGTTCATCAGGGTCGGGCTGTTGGGAAGAAACTGCATCTCAGCCATCATTTCATAAAAGTCATTGGCTGTTTTAGATACAGCTTCTTTCTCTTTACCGTAAAGGAAGTCAGAGGCGGCCACAAAACGAGCCACCCGCTTAAGGAGCTGGTCAGGGGTCTCTACGACTTCGCCGGTGTCGTTTTTTGCCAGGTAGCGCCGCTCCAGAACGACCCCCGCGTTGTCAGAAAGCTGAGGTTTTATGGTGGAAGTAATATCAATATTTTGCCAGTTAGTATCTTTGTTCATATTCACGTTTCGTTGCTCCTTTGAGTGAAAATATAGCCCCCTGTTTTTTATGTCTCATGGAGTGGGGTATCTCCATGGTGTATATTGCTCATAAAAAGAGGGCCGGCAAACCGACCAGTTTATATTTTCAGGATGGTATGGTTACCATCTGATAAAATTCTTCAAAAAGATATTGTGAGTCGTGAGGTCCCGGACTGGCTTCGGGGTGATGCTGTACTGAGATAATGGGCAACGTCTTATGTCGCAGACCCTCGACGGTGTTGTCATTTAGGTTGACATGGGTAATGGTGACATCTGAATTATTTTTTGCTGAATCATAGTCTACTGCAAAGCCGTGATTTTGTGATGAAATTTCAATCTTAGTACTCTCGATATTTTTTACCGGCTGGTTGCCGCCACGATGGCCAAATTTAAGTTTATAGGTTTTGCTTCCCAGGCCCAGGGCTATGATCTGGTGTCCCAGGCATATGCCGAAGGCGGGTATTTTTTCTTTAACAATATCTTGTACCAGAACTTTTCCGTAGGATACCGCATCGGGATCCCCGGGACCATTGCTGAGAAAAACCGCATCAATGCCGTCAGAAAGTACCTTTTTGAGGGGAGTGTTTCCCGGATAGACCTTAACGGTAAAACCTGTTTTATCAAGAAGTTTGAGTATATTTGTTTTTACACCAAAGTCGAATACCCCAATAACAGGGGCTCCCTTCTTCTCACTGAAGGTCCACGGTTTGGCACAGGCGACACCGGTCGCCAGGTCAAGTCCCTCCATGGAAGGGTGGTTTTTCAGGCGTTCAAGGGCTCCCTCGCGGTTGAAGAAGATACCTGAGCGCATGGCGCCCTTATCGCGGATATGCCTGGTCAGTTTTCGTGTATCAACGCCTTCTATGGCGGGCACCTTTGCATGTACCAGGTATTCTCCCAGGGACATGGTTGCCCGGAAGTTTGAGTAGTTTTTGCAGTATTCTTTCACCACCAGTCCAGCAGCCTGAACACGGTCAGACTCTACGTCGTCATCGTTGACCCCGTAATTACCTATCATGGGATACGTCATGGTCACTATCTGGCCGGTATATGAAGGATCAGTCAGTATTTCCTGGTAGCCGCTCATGGAAGTATTGAAGACCACTTCACCGAGAATTTCATCTTCATAACCGAAGCTTACTCCCTCGAATTCTGTGCCATCCTCAAGGATCAGGAAACATTTTTTACTCATGGTCAAACCTCATGTGATTGCTGAACTGGCTTATGCTTACTGCTTCAGGATAAAATTGTATGACACAAATAATTGTCAATATTAATACTCTGAATCCCGGTATATTATTGAGATATTCCTTTTCAGGAGCCGGAAACAGGATTGTTTACTTTAAAAAAATACCCTTTGAATAAAAAGACGTCAAGATCAAATTTTTGGAAACTGGTTTTTTTACAAATTTGAAATGAGAACAATTGGATGCATGAGGGGCTCCAGGAGAATGGTCTGAAAAAAGTATTTTTTCGCTAAAAATCAGTTTTTATATGAAAATTTCTTGACATTTAATAAATTTTGCATGGGTTATGTCTCATACAAGGATAGAACTATGAATATGAAAGTTAAAGAAATAGAGTTAGGCAGTTCTTTTCGGACCTTTCTCTGGACCTTTCCCCGGTCGATTTCCTTTGAATCTACTTCCAGTTATTCCAATCGTTTCGATGATATTGATTTGAAAGGTCATTTCGTATTTGATTTGAGTAATACTGATGAAATTCATTCTTCATTTATTGGATTTCTTCTTGATATGAAAAGAAAGATAGAAGATGAGGGCGGTTCCTTCAGGCTTCAGCTTTCAACTTCCCTCGATTACATTTTTTACCAGCTTAACCTTCAGGAACATTTCATGTTAGAGGCCTGTTGACTGATTTTACTGTCGTTCTTTAAGAATTCCTGATCCGATAATATTTGCCATAAATGATCTGAAGTCTTTATCTGTGACATTAACTGCGTCAAAAATTCCCATTTTTTTATACTGAAGCATTCCCTCTGTAATAGATGCGAGAAGAAGAGCCGTGATGGTGGGGTTAATATCACGGTAAATCTGCTTATCAATGCCTTCCTGGAGGGAACCAATCATGATCTCCATTAGTTCTTTCATGCTCTGAGCAATGGCATCTTTCTCGTCAACTGTATCTGATTCATATGCTGATTTGTATTCCATAAGCAGGTTGTAGTGCTCATAATTTTCGTTGTAAAAAGAAATAAAGGCGTCATATGTGGAAATAAGCTTGTTTTGAGGCAGTTCCTGGGATTCGACTGCATTTTTGAATTTCTCAATCAGCAGTTCAGTTGCTTCGAGACAGATAGTTTTATAGATTTCCATTTTGTTTTTGAAATGGAAATAGACTGCTCCTGTGGTGAGGTCCGCTTCTGATGCAATGGTTCGCATTGATATTCCATTGTATCCTTGTTTAAGGAAGAGGTGCCTGGCAGTCGTGAGAATTTTTTCTCGGTTATTGGGTCTCATTGCTATTTCCCTGCTGGTTTATGGTATACATACAGCAACAGGATATCACTGTTATTGTCAAGGTATTTTGGCGGGGAACGGGAGAAGGCGTGAAAGCGTTTTCGCGCCTTCTCCCGGTATTAATATTGACAAAAAAATTAACTATGTTAATTAAAGCAAAAGAGTGAGCACTCACTCATAAAAACAGGGATCAGGGGGAAGTGTACCGGTCTATGGCTCAGAGCCTCATGCCGGGACAGGGGACCCTCCCAGGAGATTGACATGGAAAAAAAGACACGACCCGATAACCTGGTGGAAATATTCGAAGAGAGTGTTGCCAGGTTTGGTGAAAATCCTTGGCTCGGTACCAAGGATAAAGCGGCGGGACAGTACCAGTGGATAACCTATAGTGAAATGGGAAAACGTATTGATAATATGCGGGGCGGTCTGGCAGAGCTTGGTGTAGGGAAGGGAGATACTGTTGCGGTTCTTATGAATAACAGTGTGGAATGGGCGATCCTTTCCTATGCAACCTATAGCAGGGGCGCCCGATTTGTTCCCATGTATGCTGCTGAACTGCCACAGATATGGAAATATATCATAGAAGACAGCGCCACAAAGGCCCTTTTTGTTGCCGATGAAGAAGTATATGAACAGGTTAAGAACTGGCCGGCAGAAATAGAGACACTTCAGACAGTATGCCGCATTTACGGAGACGGGAAGGATTCAATGAGTTATCTCGAAGAGAAGGGGGCTCAGAGCCCTGTTGTGGCTGTATATCCTGATATTGATGATATAGCGGGTCTGATATACACCTCAGGTACAACAGGAGATCCAAAGGGAGTAATGCTTTCTCACGGGAATCTGACCAGCAATATCCATGATCTACTGGAAGGCATGCATATGCTCGATGAGAATTATCGCTCTCTTGCTGTTGTCCCCTGGGCTCATGGTTACGGGCAGACAGTAGAGCTTCATTCCATGATGTGTATCGGAGCCTCATGCGGTTTTGCCGAGGCTCCTGCCACGGTTCTTGAAGACCTGCAGCTGGTTAAACCTTCTATTATTTTTATGGTGCCCCGGGTTTACAGCAAGGTCTATGACGGGGTTCTGGCTAAGATGAATGAAGACGGGGGCCTGGCAAAGGCTCTTTTTGATATGGGAAGAAAAAGCGCGGAAAAAAAGCGAAGCGGTGCAACCAGCCTCTGGAATAATGTAAAATATAAAATAGCCGACAGGATTGTATTCAGTAAAATAAGAAATAAGTTTGGAGGGAACCTTCAGTTTAGTTTCAGCTCTGGATCAAAGCTCAATGCGAAGATTGGTGACTTCTTCCATGATATAGGTGTGCCGGTTTTTGAAGCCTGGGGGATGACAGAACTCGCCCCAACGGGTTCCATGAATGTTCCCTATGCCTGCAAAATCGGTAGTGCCGGTAAACCTTTGAATTCTGTAACCGTAAAGATCGATACATCGGTACTCGATGAAGATACTGATGAAGGAGAACTCATCGTATACGGTCCCAATGTCATGAAGGGGTATAACAATAAGCCCGAGGCAACTGCAGCCGTATTCACCAAAGACGGGGGCCTTCGTTCCGGAGATCGGGCCTATATTGATGAAGAGGGCTATATTTATATCACCGGAAGAATCAAGGAGCAGTTTAAACTCGAAAACAGTAAATTTGTCATACCCGGTTCTCTCGAAGAAGAGATATGCCTGCTGCCTGAAGTTGAACAGGCAATGATTTATGGTCTTAACCGGCCTTACACTGTAGCCCTGATCTATCCTGATGTAATGGTGATGGAAAAAGTGTGCCGCGATCACGGATGGCCCACCAGCATTACAGAAATAGTAGAGCATCAGGAAGTAAAGGCGTATCTTGAAAGGAAGATTGCTGAACATTTATCCGGAAACTTTGGAAATTACGAGATACCAAAGAAGTTTATTTTTCTCACTGAAGGCTTTACTGTTGAAAATGAGATGATGACACCCGTTCTTAAGCTGAAACGTCGAATGGTTATGGCACGCTACGAGGGTGATATAGAAGCACTGTACAATTAAAATTACGCAAATGAAGGCTTTTTTCTTGAAGGCGAGGATACCATCCTCGCCTTCAAATTAATGCGCTTTATTTAGGATTATTATTCTTCTTCGAACCTGACGTTTATTGAACCGCCGTGCTTATCATCGAAACCCTCAACACCGGACATGATATTCACGGCATTCTGCGCTTTTTTCAGGGCAGCAGGCGTGAGGTGCTGGAAAGTTGTACGGCGCATAAATGTGTCGACCGAGGTTCCTGAAGAAAAGCGTGCTGCTCCACCGGTGGGTAGAATGTGATTGGTTCCTGAGTAATAGTCTCCAACTGCCACAGGGGCGTGACTTCCTAAAAAGAGGGAGCCTACGTTGTGTATATCATGGAGATACTCCAGGGGGTTTTCTACTATAAATTCCATGTGTTCGGGGCCGTATTTGTTGCTGAAATCAATGGCTTCTCTGATATCATCGACTACAATGATCAGAGCATTCTTTATCGAGGTCTTCTTTATCTCGCAGCGCCCACAGCCTGAGGCGAGGTCTGCTTCAACTTCCTTACAAACTTTTTCTGCAATGTCCCGCGATGTGGTTACCAGTACCGCCAGGGCCATTTCTTCATGCTCTGCCTGGGAAAGGAGATCAAAGGCGACCCATCGGGGATTTGCCTTTTCGTCAGCAATAATCAGGACTTCACTGGGGCCCGCCATGGAGTCAATCTGGATGACCCCGAGGCTGAAGAGATGGGTTTTTGCCGCGGTGACATAAATGTTGCCAGGGCCTACAATGATTTCTGATTTTGGTGCCGATTCGGTGCCAAAACCCGCAGCGGCAATACCCTGGGCTCCCCCGGATTTAATGACCTTTTCGACATTGAGTATTTTGCACATAGCCAGAATCTGGTCGGCAACACTGCCCCTGGAATCCGGGGGCGTGATGACGGTGATTTCATCTACTCCTGCAATCTGTGCGGGAATCACGCCCATGAGAACTGATGATGGATAGGATGCCTTTCCGCCGGGAACATACATTGCAGCCCGCTCGATAGGTTGATGCATCATACCAAGGGTTATTCCTTCACGGTTGTAGATTATATTGTCACGCTTTTGCCGCTGGTGAAATTCTTCTATGTTTTCCTTTGCCTCAACAAAAGCATCGATAATTTCATTGGGTGTATTTTTATAGCCTTCTTCGATTTCTTCCCGGGTCGCCATGATTGTATCAAGAATAACACCGTCAAATTTTTCAGTATATTTTTTAACTGCCGCATCTCCCTCGTTTTTAACATCGGTGACGATGGGGACTACAGAGTTTATCATAATGTCACTGAAGTCTTCGCCAAACCGGTTGAAGAGTTTATCGAGTTCAGGTTCGCTCAGTTCTTTGATATGTTTGATGGGTATCATGGGTGTCTTCCTGTATTGAATTTATGGTAGCCTAAAAATTATACTGTATTAGTCAATCAGATTATTGTCACTGACAAGACTGTTCTGAAGGTGATATTTTGTATTCGTTTTTTTAGCTTTCTGAAAATAGCTTATTATAGCAGGATTTTTATGTCAACTAAAGTGGGAGGGGAAGTTTTTTTAATCCCGATGAAGGGGCTCTGAGCCAACTGAAAAGGCAGGGTGTTCAGTTGGCTTTGGAAGATTACACTTCCTCTAAAATTATTAAAAAACAGGTTATTCAGTAGACTTTAATGGTTTGCTGACCCGTTACTCTGTGTAAAATACTTGAAAAAATGACTATCTTTCAGTCATGGTACTGGAATCATGCGTGATGTATGGATTGACGAGTTGCTTACAGAAGGGTGGAAGAAATATGGATTTAAAAAAATTTGCTCAACTTATTATGATCGAACAGACCCTTTTTGCCCTGCCTTTTGCCTGGATGGGGATTTTATATGCGGGTGGGGGAAGTTTAAGTCATTGGCTCTGGGCAAGTCTTGCCCTTTTTGGGGCTCGTACGGCGGGAATGTCGTTTAACCGACTTCTTGATGCTGATGTTGATGCGAAAAATCCCCGTACAGCCGAACGACTTATTCCAAAGGGGGAAGTTACCAGGTTTTCTGTCGGGATTCTTGCCGGGGCAGCTTCGGGGCTTCTTGTCTTTTCTTCGTATATGCTTAATATGCTCTGTTTTTATTTGTCTTTTTTGGCGATTTTTCTTCTTTTTACTTATTCATTTTTTAAACGCTTTAGCGCATCAGCACATTTCTACCTCGGTTTTGTCGAGGCAGCTGCGCCAATAGGTGGTTACCTTGCTATATCAGGCGCCTTCGAGCTCAGAGCCTTTCTGCCTGGCCTTGCCATTATGTTCTGGATAGCCGGTCTTGATATCCTTTATTCTCGGCAGGATAAGAATTTTGACCGGCAGGAAGGGCTTCATTCGATACCTGCCCGCTATGGAAGAACAAAGTCTCTTTCTATATCAGGTCTTTCATATATTGCAGCCGTAACAGCTCTCACTGCTGCAGGTTCTATGGCCAACCTTGGTGCTGTTTACTGGGTTGCGGTTGTAGCAGTTGCATTTATTTTTATCAGACAGCAGGTGCTTTCAAGAACAGAGGGTGATGAACTGGAAAACTCACTTGGAAGGATTTTTTATCTCAACAGGTTTATCTCTCCGGTGCTTTTTTTAGGTATGCTTTTTGATGCTGTTTTTATCCTGGGCATCGAAGCGGCCTTCGCCGAGACGG
>CAZPEK010000030.1:13966-16081 GCA_964585555.1 uncultured Leptospirales bacterium
AAATTACTTTTATTGAGATGTAAGCCATTTAGGAAGCTCTGAGCAATGTTAATGCCACAATAATGGCTCAGAGCCTTATTGAGAAGATAACAGTATATCTTGAAAATATAGCCTCAACTGGAAAATAATAAGAAAAACTTATAACAAACAGGTGTAATTGATTGCTGTTGAAAACCTCTGCGGGGCTGATTTTTGTGTCAGGAATAGAAATCAAGAATTTAAATATTTGTGGGCATACCAGTGATGTTAATCAGTCAGGATTAGCCAAAGATTTATTTTTCGGGGCAGGAAGTTAACTGCTTAGAACAGAAGCGCGTATCGCTTACGATATGCCTCTTCGTAATAGAGGAACTTTTTTACTCTTTCTGCAAAGGTCGCTCCCAGCTCTTCAAAATACCGATGGCGCATAATTTTTACCGTTGATGTAAATCCTTCTATAAGATAGCAATTGATAGATGAATACTTGTAGTCTCTCGGATCACAGCATATTCCCGCTTTAACAGCATTGAAAGCCAAATACCAGAGCAGCCAGAGAAGATATTGGGCAGGATTTTCCTGTTCTTCCACAATAATATCCTGGTAGCGCTCATTCCAGAAGGGGCCGGTGCGGCCTGCCGCCCTGTTGTACCTTTCAGCGATGCGGGCCTTGATGTACTGCATGATGCGGGAAATAGTTTCACCGTTCTCAACCGTTTGAATAAGGAAGTGAAAGTGGTTGTCCATCACTTTATAGCCCATAAATTTGAAGTTATATTTCTGCTGTGTTGTTTTTATCACATCCAGCACCATATCTTTCATTGAATCATGCCGCATAAGGGCCTTGAGCTCAATGCAGCGGGATTTTGTGTGATAGGTCAGGTCTGGTTTGCAGGTTCTCGGAAGATTAGACATGTTCAGCCTCCAGTTATTTTTTTGCCCTGTACCTGTTAAACGAATGGGAAGGCTCCGAAATGAAAACTTTTTTAAAAAAAGAGGCTCTGAGCCATAACATTTATGTGATGGCTCAGAGCCTCTTTTTTTTGTGAAAGAAAAAAGCTTGTAAAAGAGAATAAATATCAGTGAAGTGCTTTTTGAAGAGAGTATGTGCCGGTTCCTGCAGGGCCTTTTGTGGGCCAGCATCATTATTTTATTATTAGAAATCTGGAGAAGCTGAATGAAAATAGCAGTAATCGCAAATCCTCATTCCGGTGGGAAAAAGGGCAAAAAACTTATCCCCCACATTGAAAAATCAATTCAACAACTTGGAATAGAATATGATCTTTTTTTGACTGAAGGTTACCAGCACGCAATTGAAATAGCCGGGAAACTCAACTGTAAAGACTATGATGGAATTTATTCTGCCGGCGGTGACGGGACAAATTATGAAGTTCTGAACGGTTTGCTGAAGTCCCACGCAGATGAAGATATTCCTCCCCTTGGAATTCTTCCCATTGGAAGCGGAAATTCTTTTGCCCGTGATCTGAATATTTTTTCAACTGATGACGGAATCGCAACGTTAAAAAGAAACTTCATAAAGGAAGTCGATGTATGCAGCTTTACCAGTTCAGAAAAGGAATATTTTTTTGTTAATTTAACGGGACTTGGATTTGTCACCGATGTGGCAAAAACCGCAGCCTCTTTTAAAATTTTAGGGGATTTCAGTTATGTGATTGGCGTTTTTCACCGACTGGCGGGGCTGAAGTTTCATGACATGGAGCTTGTCATTGATGGGAAAAGCTACAAAGAAAAAAATTGTTTCGTTGAGTTTTGTAATTCCAGGTATACGGGGGGAGAAATGCTCATGGCTCCTGATGCGGAAATTGATGATGGATATTTTGATGTAATTATACTGTCGAAGATAAGCCGTATCGGATTGATAAAGACGTTTCCAAAAATATTCAAGGGGACCCATTTTGAGCACCCGTCAGTACAGTCAATTAAGGCAAAGTCGGCAGTAATAAAAACTTCCCCACCCAAAAATCTTTTACCTGACGGTGAACTTTTCGGCGTGACGCCAACAGAAATTAAAATATACCCAAAACGTGTAAAATATTTTATCTAAACTACAGAAATTTATATGAATTTTAAATTTTCTTTTATTTGTTTATATATTCTTCAGATGTAATGAAGTAGATT
>CAZPEK010000031.1:0-5124 GCA_964585555.1 uncultured Leptospirales bacterium
GAGTATGCTGAAATTGACCAGCAGTGAAAATGTTCAGGAGGCGACCCTGGGCGAGCCGCCTCCTGAGTGGGTGTCATGGAGGTTTTTAGTTTATTCTGTATTGTAATTTAGAAAGCCCGTACAGGGCGTACCCGTGTGGGATTGGCCTTTGTTCCCCAGCCTGTACTTGCCTGGCCAAAAATCAGGTTTCTCGTGTAAGATGCATCATATTCAGATGAGCTCCAGTAATAATATTCAGAAAAACCGCCAAGAGCAGTGTACGCTGTATTGCCTTCGTTATAGAGATTTTTTCGCAAATAGTATAATTCGTCACTTGAGGGCAAAAACCAGTCATTACATCCACCTGCAGTTGATGCCTGGCATAATTGAGCCGCACGACCCGTTTCACTATTTGCTGCAAGCCATGTTACTAATAAAGCAGTATTGTCTTTCCCGGTGCCAATAGCGGTGTCCGTTATTCCGGTAGCTGTACTGAGGGCGCCCCAGTATACACCGGGATCATCTCCTGCATCGTACCACCCATAGGGGGCTGCCTCAAGGTATCTTCCCCAGGTTTCTGTACTCTCTGCGTCATAAAAAATCCATCCGCCGGCAGGTCCGACTTTTCGTAGTACATCGGTTCCCGTTGTGTAGACAGCATGAAGGGTTACTGTTTCTGTTATATTAAATGTATCTCCCGGTGAATAGAATGTGCCGGTTCCTTCAGAAGATGTGTTCCATTCAAGAAATCGCTGTTTTATTCCTGAACCGTCATGTTCTCCCCCCACTAATGGACCGGTAAGATTTCCGGTGTTATTCATTATGGTTACTTCAGCACCTGAATTGTACACAGTAGAATCTTCCGGGACGGTGCCCGAGGTGCTTCCGGTACCGCTGGAATATGTTACTGTGCAGGTAGTATCTCCGTCACCGTCCTGGCAGCCTGCCAGTGATATGAATAGCGTACATATGAGAATTATTACTAATTTCGGTTTCATACTTTTTCTCCAGAAAAGAGTGTATTGTCAATAATCATCCATAGTGTTTTTTCTGTGTTCTGTCATCGTGGTAAACCCGTAGATTTGTAAAAAAAATACAAAGAGATAAGGTTTTTTGTTGGAGGAAGTTTACGGATATTATGAATCGAGAGAATGGGGAAACAATTCAGCGCAGTAATTAACGAGTTCACTTCGCTTATTGAGGGTCAGCTTGGAGAAAATATTGGTAATGTGGGTTTCAACAGTACGGAGTGAGATCTCAAGCATCGTGGCGATATCCCTGTTGGAATTGCCGGCAAGTATCAGCTGTATTAACTGGTACTCCCGTTCGGTAATACCTTTTTGTTTTAAAAGGGAAAATTTTTCTTGAATTTCCCGTGCAGAGATAATGTAGCCCACAGTATCTCCGAAACGTTCTTTGAAAACAGAGAGAGACGCCTTTACAAGCCTTGTTTCTTCTTTAGAAGTTATCAGGTTGAGTGTTATATCATGTATGCCTTTTTCTTCTACAGAATCAAGTAATCGCTGCAGTAATCCTTCTTCCACAAAAAGATCACTTAAAACAGCGACGTTCTCTGATGCATGAAGTCGGTTTTTCAGAGCCCTGTTTGTTTTAATAATTTTATTGTTGCAATCAATTACTACAATTATTTCATCCAGGGAGTCAATAAAATCAAAGGGAAGAAATTGATTATAAATACCGAGAAAGCGGTATTTGTTTATTGCATGCCAAATTAATGAAATCCATACAATACTGTAAAGAGGAGCCTGTCCGTATGTATTATAATTAAAAAACATGGGCGCCAGAAATGGTTCCACATTATAGCTTGTTATGGTGAGAATTACAGCGGCAAATATTATACGGCTCTGGCTGCGTATCCTTAAACTTTTTGTCTGTTTAATGTTTCGATAGAGCATGACCAGAGAGAGTAAATAATAACTGAGGTAGTTTGTTATGAGAAGGTAAAAGGTGATAGAATTGTAGTCAGGGACCATTATCCAGTATTTGCCCGACCTGTAGATATCAGAAAAGACCAGTTTATCGAAAATGCTGATATATAGAAAAATAAATGACGGTATGTAAATCAGGTAGATAAATTTACTTTTTAAAACTTTCGTATACCGAAGAGAAAAATGAAGAACAAGGGGATGCATGAAAATAAAACCGGGGGAGGATACTTTTAGCCAGAAGAAGGCCTCTTCTTTTGTTGTGGCGGAATAGCCAAAGGCTCCGCCGAGAAGCCATATTGATATACTTAAACAGATAAAAAAGAAAAGCCTGTTGGCCTCAATCTTGTAGTCAATAAGAAGAATATAAATTCCTTCGATTATCGTTATGGCAAGGACAATGGTTGCTATGAAGGAGAGGGGATTCATCTTTTGTTTTGACACCTGCAAGATGTATTAAATATTATAGTACTATAGATACCCGCTATGTCTGACCCCGAACCTGGGGGCCGGTTTAAGGTTATGCTGAAAAGCGTTTTAACGCTTCCTTTATAAGATTTTCAAGTGTTGCGTCGGGTTCCTCTTTTCTGATGGTATCAACGAGCCTTGATGATTTTGCCTCATCAAAACCGAGAGACACCAGGGCTTCAATAGCTTCACCGCGGATATAGGTGACCTGCCCTAAGCCCGGGGCGGAATCACCCTCTGCCGTGGCAAATTTTTCTAGTTTTTTCAGCTTTCGGCGCATTTCAAAGATAAGCTTTTCCGCTTTGCTTTTGCCGATGCCGGGAACTTTAACCAGCCGGGAAGTATCTTCCCGCTGCACCGCATCGATAAGCTCATCAGCGGTAATTCCCGAAAGGAGAGAGAGGGCCATGGATGGGCCGATACCGCTGATGCCCAGGAGTATGGCAAAGAGTTCCCGCTCCCGTTCAGAGTGAAAACCGAAGAGTTTGAACTGGTCTTCACGGTGCAGCGTATAGACCTGGAGAGTCACTTCTTTTTTTTCCGCAATCTCTTCAAAGGTAGAGAGGGGGATTTGGAGAAAATAGCCGACGCCGGATACATCGAGGATCATCTCTGTCGGTTTCAGCTCATCAATGGTTCCTTTTAGCCGTGCAATCATTACATTATCCTGAGAATAGTCTGTTCAATAAAGAGGCGGTCTGCGATGGTCAGGGCCGAGGCATTGATAATTATCATTTCATTCTTTAGTGTCATGACATCATTGAGTATCGTGAAGCCGGGACGGTTGCCATCGCCCAGCTCTCGAAGAGCCCTGGCAAGGCGGGACATTGCCTCTAAACCATGGCGGCTTATGATGGTTATAGTATTATCATCGAGATTAAGGCTGTTTCGTATTACCGCCACATCGCCCCGGTCCATTTCACGCCGGCCGATCCATTTTCCCAGGAAGCTTGTGTGCCAGGTGATGCCCCCGCTGCCGATGGTTAGTGAAGGGCGCCCCAGGAGATTAACGAAAAAGGTATAAAGAAAGAGCATGGCAATGAGACCGATAAAACCAAAGAGAATGTAACGGATGAAACCGATGTCGGTGCTCGGGGCTATGACAAAATATGAGATGTGAAAAAAACCGTAGAGAATAGCCCCGAAGAAGAAGTTTGGTAAAAGGCCCCACCGGTTTTTCCAGGTTATTTCTTTTCGGGAGCCCTGGTCAGCAATAATTAAGGATGTTTCATCGCGGTCTACCAGGTCTTTCAGGTCGCGGCCGCTTTTTCGCCGTTGGAGGAGACGGTTTATTGCCTCTTCTTCCATTAAGATGTCGATGCCGGGACGCTCCTGGAGGTCACGAGCAAAGTTGACAGCCTTGCGGTTGTCGGAAAATTCCGCAATTAGAAGGGATGAGCCGTAACTGTTCATCAGGTGTATCTCGTAGCCCCCGCCGGAATCAGTTGATTTACGCTGAAGGGCAACCCAGTGAAAATAAGAAAGGGGTATTTTTACCGGGTGAATTGACCGGATAGAAGAATCGAGAATGCTGAAGGAGTCTTCTTCCTGGTTGATGTAGACCTTGTTGTACCGGCTGTTTAAAAAGAACCACATGCTTGCGGAAGTAAAGATTATGCCGAAGCTTAAGAGTATATGGTCTATAGGGAATAAACTTCCTAATAAATAGATCCCCCCGGTGAACATGAGAGAACCCAAAAGACCGAGAATCCAGTAAAAAACCCGGCCCTTTTTTATCTTGATGTATTCGTCAGTTATTACAACCTGTCCTTTCATGTAACGCCTCGCTGGTTTTTATGGAAGGATTTTCATTTCATATTTTTTGTGGGCCCTGATAAGTTTATCGCTGAACCACCAGTACCGTTTTTCTCCCGACATATAGGCTTCCATCTGGTCACCCGTGTGGGGGTCAAAGGTTCGCCCTGTCGTACCGATGGGAAGCACTGCCATGACCCGGTCGTTTCGGGAGAGGTCTACCACCATACGGAGTGCTGCGATTACGTCAACAGAAAAGGGCTTTGAGGGTTTGTAGATGGCCCGGTAGAGAGTCTGGTGGGAGCCCCCCATGGGGAAGTCAGTGCCGAGAAGTTTTTTTAAGATTCCGCTTCTTCCGATGGGATTGAAAAATTCTATCCGGTGTATCTTTCCCCACTGCCAGTCATCAGGGTCAGAGCCGGCTGTTTTTTTCAGAAATTTTTCAGTTTTAATGCCCGCGGTATGGACAAGGTCTGTCAGGGTTTCTTTTTTTTCGGTAGAGGTGTTGTCAAACCAGGGAGAAGCACCTGAGCGTATCATTTTTTCAAAGCGTTCCTGCCAGAAATACTGGACGTCTATCATAGTGGTTGCCAGGTCTTTGCCCAGTTCGTCAGTAAAGGTTTCCCTGAGGAGGTTGTAATAGAAAACCTGGTAGCAGAGGGCCCCGGCGGAATCAATTTCATCACGGCGATTCCATTTCTCGAGAAGCACTCCCATCCATGACAGGTCTTTATCCTTTTTGAGGATCGGGATGAGAACCGGAAGGGTGGAACGTGCCATCATATTTTCCGTGTCTCGCATGAAACGCCAGTGGTCGTCTTCCTTTAATTTTTTTTCTTCCTTCATTAGTTCTTTTAAGCGGGAATACCGGTAATGGGGTGAGAAATAGGATGAAATGTAGTGAGGGTATCCCGCCGGTACAGTGTTCTGGTTGCTGGTGCCGAGCCAGCCACGGGCCGGGTTTTCTTTTGAGGGT
>CAZPEK010000031.1:5134-15672 GCA_964585555.1 uncultured Leptospirales bacterium
CCCGGGCTGAGATAAAGCCGAGCCAGTTGTCTTTTCCCGTTACCGGTGTCGGTGTCATGCCGGCTCCCTTCGCGCGTTTGGGGATGCGACCCGAAGTCGTCCAGCCGATGTTTCCCTCCCGGTCAGCATAGACAATATTGAGCATGACATGACGGATGTCGCTAATGGCGCTCCTGATTTCCCGGGTATTTTTTGCCGTGAGAAACTTATCAAATCCGATCTCAGGTATTTTGGTTTCAAAGGGGGACCATCGGAGTGTCATTATTTTTTCTGTTTTAAGGCCCTTTAAGATATTTGAAACTACGGGACCCCGGCGTGTACTTTTTACAATTATGGATTCTTCACGAAAGCCCCCGTCAGCTTTTTTATCCTTTATTTTAAGCACCTCTTTTCTTTCAGAGAAAGGAAGTGAACGGTTTCCCTCGAGGTAGCGCTTCGGATTTTTTGGATCTAATTTTTCGATATAAAGGTCCTGGGCGTCATGGTACGAGTTGGTGACGCCGATGGCACAGTTGTCGTTTCGTCCCACTATAAATCCGGGAATGCCGGGGATAGCAGCGCCTACAGCACGGATCTTCGGGGTAAAGAGTCCTATGGCCATGAAGGGCCCGGGAATCATTGTTGCCTGGAGATGAGGATCATTGACCACAACGGGTTTTCCGCCGGGGGAGCGTTTGCCGTTCACGACCCAGTTGTTGCTGCCGACACTGAGGGGACCTTTTTCTTTAAGAAGAGCGAGAAGTGAAGCGTCATGCCCCAGGTTTAGTTTTTTCAGGGGGAAGTTAAAGGCGGTACCTGTTCCGGGAGAGTCCGGGTTGGTCGCGAAAGGGGTTATTGATTTGAATTTTTCCGGCCCCACTTTATCGATAAGCATCTGGGAAAGAATTTCACTTTGAATATTCGCGGCGCTGTTCCAACCCATAAAATAGAGAATGGCTATGACATCTTCACTCTTCCGTGTGCCGGGAGAAATGCCCGCCAGTTTAAACTCAATGGGATGAAGGTCTTTATTGTCACTAACAAAGGCATTCACTCCGGCAATATAATTTTCAATGAAGCGCCGTGATGACGGGGAGAGAATTTTTACCTGTTCACGGGCATGGTGGATAAAACCGATAGTACGCATCATGATATCAGTTTTCTTTCCCTTTTCACCCGCAAGTTCAGAAATTCGTCCCTGGGAGAGGAGGCGCATCAGTTCCATTTGAAAAAGCCGCTCCTGGGCAATGACAAATCCCTGGACCTTTAAGAGGTCATCGGTGTTCTGGGCATGAATGTAGGGCATTCCCTTTTTATCACGGATAACCGTTACTTCCGAAGAGAGGCCCTTTAATTTTATCGTGCCGTCCCGTTTTGTCCTGTTGCTTTTCGGCAGGGCAATAGCCAGAATAACGAGAAAGAGAATAAGTACAGCTGCAGAACCTTTGATCCATTTCATGGAGGCCTCCCGGGGTGAAGATTACAATGTGATAATAATGACAGGAAGGCGGTGTGATGGCAACAGGTTTTTTTGTAGAAGGTGATGATGAGGGTGTATGTCCTGCAGTCAAAAGGGGTGTCCTGTAAAGAAGGTATCATGTTTAAAGAATGCATAAATATATATCAGCCCCACAAGCCCCCGGCTCAAGGTGCCTGGCAATGGTGCCGGTGCAGCATGTTCGCCACCCCCCGGAGGGGGTTTATAAGCCTGGAAACCCCCTCCGGGGGTGGCCGACAGGAAAGGTTCGAACAGAATAAGTATTTATCGGCCGGGGGTACGGGGGGTCCCTTTTGGGGCCCCCGTTTCGAACAGCGCGCTTATGTGTATCACGGGACTTATTTTATGAATTTTTTCGCCAGTTCGGCATATTTAGGATTTTTAACAACCTTCCTTAACCCCATAAGGGTTTTAAAGGGCTGTTTTTTGGCCGTACTGTTGGCGAGCCAGCCGGGTACCGAGCCACCGGGATTTGCCAGCATGGTATAGGTGACGCGGGTTGACTTTGGGGAAAGCTGTTTCAGAACAAAGCTTCCTTCCATGAATGGCATTCTTACATTCCCTGAATCTTTTCCTACACTGCTTTTTACCGCTCTCATGACCTGGGTTGCGGTCCCTTTTTTGTAATTAACCGTTATTTTGCCCCGGACAACCACATCCCGGTTTGAGATAACCGGTACCTTCTGAACATGATACACCAGTGTATCAAGGGGAGAGTATTTTTTTAGTTCTTTCTGGCTTTTGCAGTCCCCGTACCAGAGGTGATAATTATTAACATCCTTGAGAACCTCAACTATTATTGCTACAGAGGTATTTACCACGCCGACAGCCTTGAATTTGTCCAGGGACTGTCCTTCGACATTCTGGGTATATATTTTAATGCCTGCTTCGTTGCGGGCCAGTTTCCAGGTACTGGCAGAAAGAGCGGCAACCAGCATTAGTACGATACTTGCAGCTGCAGTAATTTTTTTCATAGGATTTCCCTTATAAAGTGAACATTGTTTATTTAAGAAACCAGCCGGACGGATTAGTGTCAAGTATTTTCTTTTTCCCTTTTTCTTTTTTAGGACAATGACCTGTTTTTTTAATTTTTTTTAGAATTATGTATCATAGTCGGAGAAATAGTTTGTTTTTTACTTGCCAAAAAAAATAATATAAAATAGCACATATAACTCTCAACTGCTGTTGATAGTACGCGGTATGGCTATAATATTATAATTTATTCTGGCGACTTGACTCGCATCTGGAGTATCTACCTGCAGGTGAAGATTTTTGCGCCCTTTATTGATCAACAGTACCAGACACAGAAATAATGAGGTTAAACAGAATGCCTGATACATCCAGTAGCCAGGAGAAGCAAATTCATGCGATCAATACCCAGCGTGAACGCATCAAACAGTCCATTATTGAAAACGCCAAGACAGAAGAGGATGAAACGGTTCAGTTTTTATTGAAACGGCTTTCCTGCCGTTGAACCAGGGAATTCTTTGAATTTTCAGTCGAGTTGATTCTTGTCAGTACTTATCTTCTGGCACTATTATTCGTGTAATATCCCCTAAAGAGGGTGTAGGAGCCCCTTCGGGGTCCCATACCCCTTTTAGCGTTCATTCACGCCAAAAAAGTTTAAGGTATAATTACAGTTTTTTTGATTTACATTTCTCTAACTTTCTATAGTATCCGTAAATGGATAGATTTTTAGCAGGGGAATTTAATGAAGCTGAATAATGAAGCAAAAGTCGGGCTGATGATTACCGTGGCTTTTACGGTCTTTATTTCCATGGTTGCCCTTCTCGCAAAAATAAATGTTTCCCAGTCGGGATACCAACTTCGTCTCTATTTTGGATTTCTTAACGGCCTGGCGATCAGTGCCCCGGTGCGTATTGCCGGTGGTATCACCATCGGTTATGTTGAAGGAATCAAACAATCGGGAGAGAAGACTGAGGTAACTATCTGGATCGACAAAAAATACTCTCTTCTGAAAACAGCCCGTTTTGCCATCTTTACCACCGGTCTTATCGGTGAAAAGTATATTAATGTATTTATTCCTCCCTCGGTGAATGTGGATGATTTTTATCAGGATGGTGACAAGGCGTATGCTAATGATCCTGCCAGTGTTGACCAGATGATGCTGACTTTTCAAAGTTTTATGAAAGATGAGAGCGGCGGAGAGATACTGGCTGATATTTTCCTGAATTCTAAAAAATTTGTTGCTAACCTGAATAATATTGCTGATGAGAACCGCTATGATGTTCGAAAGGCTGTTCTTGCGTCAAAGGCGATGATTGTCATGCTTTCTGCCCAGACAAAGACATTAATGGATCAGCTCAATAAACTGACCGGCAACATGGCGCAGCTTTCTGAAAAGAACAAAGAAGAGATATCTATCACGATTCGAAATCTTTCTGAAATAACCAGCAGCCTGAATAAAATTGTCTTTCGCCTCGAAAATGGGAAGGGAACCCTGGGAAAGCTTCTTGTTGAAGAGGATATCTATTATAACCTGAAGGATGCCTCTCTTTCCGCGAAGAAACTTTTTAAAAGTCTGGAGAAAAATCCCTCCAAGTTGTTTTTTAAACCGAAGCAGAAGTAATGGCGAAAAAAAAACAGTATTATCTCTGTACATCCTGCGGCAGTGAATCGGGAAAATGGTTTGGACGATGTCCCTCCTGCCAGGAGTGGAATTCCCTGGTTGAAGTCGATTCTGCTGAAAAGCCCCGGGGGAGCAGTCCCCGGGTAAAACCTGTCGTCATTCCCCTTGGAGAGGTTGCGGGAGAGGATTTCCAGCGTCTTGAGACAGGTATCGGTGAATTCAATCTTGTCTGCGGGGGCGGTATGGTCCCCGGATCGGTTATTCTTGTGGGGGGTGAACCGGGAATCGGTAAGTCGACCCTGGCCCTCCAGGTGGCCCAATACCGAAAGACCCTCTACGTCTCAGGGGAAGAGTCTCCTGCCCAGCTGCGGCATCGCGCTGAACGACTTGAGATACCCACGGAGAATATTCATATTGCCACAGCAACGGCTGTTGAAGATATACTTTCCCTGACTGATTCGGAAAAACCAGAGTTGTTGATTATTGATTCTATCCAGACCCTCTATTCATCAGAGCTTCCCGGCATAGCCGGTTCTGTCAGCCAGGTAAGAGAATCAGCCGCCCGGCTTGTTGATCTGGCAAAGCGTACGGGGATTCCCGTAATGCTTATCGGGCATATCACCAAGGAAGGGAATATTGCGGGGCCGAAACTTCTCGAGCACCTGGTTGATACGGTACTTTATTTTGAAGGGGATTATTCCCGGGATTTCAGGATGCTCAGAGCCTTTAAGAACCGCTTCGGATCGATTAACGAAATAGGCCTCTTTCGAATGACCAGAACAGGACTTGAAGAAGTGAAGGAGAAAAACAGTGTTTTTCTTAATTCCTTTGCCTCCACGGCACCGGGAAGCGCCGTTTCTGTTGCCATTGAGGGCAGCCGGTCTATGCTTTTTGAGGTCCAGTCCCTGGTAAACTTTACCAGCTTTGCCAATCCTCGGCGTATGGCCGATGGATTTGATCTGAACCGCCTGATAATAATAAACGCGGTTTTGGAAAAACACGGGGGCCTGAAGCTTTCAAGCTTTGATGTCTTTATTAATGTTTCGGGGGGGTTCCAGATCAATGAGACCGCGGCAGACCTTTCAGTTGCCATGGCCATTGCCTCAAGCATGAAGGAGCAGCCAATACCAGAAGGAACCGGTTTTCTCGGGGAGATATCCCTTTCCGGGGATGTGCGTCCCGTATCCCAGGCAGGGCGGCGTATTCAGGAATTTAAGACTTCAGGCTTTGACACCCTGATCGTGTCAGAGGCTGATGCAGTCGAGGCAAAGGCCGGTGGTTTTGAAGGGACCATCAGGGGTATTCGTCAAATCAGTCAGGCAATAGACGCGGTATTCTAAGCCCTGTGTCATGACGGTCGCCTGTACATAACAGAACAGTGGCGAAGGAAGTTCACCTCTTCCCGGGGGAATTCTTCTGGCGCTTCGGCAGGGTGCAGGGGCAGTGAAAAAACTGGTAGAGCCTTTTTCCCGGTACCCACTGTCCTCTTAATCTTCCCGGTCACGGCATACAAATAGACAGGGAGCGTGTGAGAGACACACTTTCTGAGACTGATGAGAGAATAAAAACCAGTTGAGAGGAACCCTGACCATGAAAAAATATATACTTATTTTTTTTCTCACCGGATCTGTTGCCGCGGGGGCCGCAACACCCGGGGAGCTTTTTCACCAGGGAAATGAGGCAGGCCGCCGGAAAGATTACCGGGAAGCGGTACGGCTCTATACTGCATCCCTTCAGGGCATCGATTCCGCTAAGCGTTATTTTGTCTATAACAACAGGGGCCTGGCGTACCGGCATCTGAAAGAACCGGGGAAGGCAATGAAAGACCTGATGCAGGCCCTGGCCCTGAAGCCCGGGTATGCCCCCGGGTATAATAATATTGGAATTCTCTATATGGACCGGGGTGACTTTAAGAAGGCCCTGGAGCTTTTTAATCAATCCCTTGCATACAGCAGGCATTATCACCTTGCTTATTATAATATTGCCTGTGTCTATTCCCTCCAGAAAAAGCGTGCCAATGCGGTCAGGTATTTGAAAAAGGCAGCTCGCTCTCTTCGAGTCAGAAGAATTCCGCTGCAGAAACTTCATCAGGAAATGATAGGAGATCCTCAACTGAAAAATCTGAAGGGGTACCCGCCCTTTGAAAAATTTTTTCAGGAAGTTGAAAAATCATTGAAGATGCAGCAGATATGAAAAGTCCTACGAGTTGACCGCATTGAGGCATCGTATTGTCAGAACAGTCAGATAAATAATCAATGCAGCCGCCCCGGGGATGCGCATGAGTATCAAACCCGGGCGTATAAAGAGCTGCCCCACAGCCCCAATGGCCAGACCGGAAAGAAGAAGCATTAGTATGAACAGGGCAATCGATGAAGCCACCTTTCCTGAAAGAAAGACTGATAAAATAAGATAGTCATTCAGGGTAAGGGCCGCGGTTGCGACTATGGCTAAAAGAATCCGCCACGCCAGGCTATAGGTTTCGGCAAAGGCCCGGTTTTCTTTCATTTTTGCTATCTGTGCAAGCACTGTCGATTCAAGAAAGCCCGCCGTAAGGCCTGCCACTGTAACGAAGAGGTTGATGAGAAGATGAAACCCGTCATTGAGTATCAGCTTTTCTTCAAAGGGGATGCTCTTCATATGCATGCTCTCAATAATAAAAATCAGTATCTGAATGAAAAGGGACGTGCCGATGATTTTCGGAAGGACTGTTCTCCCCTGGCCCGATGCCCGGCTTATCATTGAAGAAAAAAAGTAAATAATGAAAAAGAATCCCACGGTGTAGAGAAGGTAAAAACTTCCCGGCGAGAAGGTACTTCCGAGCTTTTGAGCGACTTCCCCGGTGTCGAAATAGAGAATGATGCTGTAAATAATCAGGAATCCGTCAAAGATGAGGGCGGTAATGCGGGGCACCGTATTTTCTGACATGGCCTTTACTTCCTTCTCTCAAATTTTTTTAAAATGTATCATCGGGGACCGGTAGCCGCAAGAAATAAATATTTTATCATGGGGGAAGTCAAAAATTCATTTCTTGACATCTGCTTTTTCCGGGGATACATTTAAAGCAGAAGGGAAAGGGGAGAGAACATGGCGGGAAGGGAAAGGCTCAGAGCCGGAAATGTCTTTCTGTTCAGAGATGAGCCCCTTACCGGGGGGAGCGTCAAGGTCAGGGAAGATGCTGCAGCTGATGAAAAACGGGAGCCCGTCTATTTCTGCCGGTCCTGTGGTAACAGTATTACCCGTCGAAAATACAGCCTCGAAATTGATGAGAAGCACCTCCATACCTTTATGAATCCCTCGGGGCTGGTCTTTCAGATTGCCTGTTTTTCCGAGGCTCCCGGCTGCCTGATTTACGGAAGTTATACCGATGAGTTTACCTGGTTTGCGGGCTACGAATGGTCTGTTGTCCTCTGCCGGGTCTGCTCACAGCACCTGGGCTGGCATTATTTCTCCGGTGGGAAGGGATTTTTCGGTCTGATCATGGAGAATCTTGCTGAGGGCGAGGGTGGGTAGCCTTTTTCCGGCACAGGGGCTCTGAGCTTCCTTTTTGAGAAAAAAGCTAAAATGTGCAGAGAAAGCCACAAATGATTGACAAAAAGTCCGGCTGGTTTAATAATATCGAAAACGATATAATAGACAGGGAGGCTCAATGCTGACCAGTAACGTTTCTGATCGTGCTTTTTCCCTTAGTTTTAAGGGCCGAACTGTTTTTTCTCATAACGATAAAAAGCCCTGTATCGTCTATGGCAGGGGAGCCGGGGAAATTATTATCTCCCACGGCATGTATCACTTGAAGAAAGAGAAATTTTTTTCCAGGATTTCTCCTGAGCGTTTTTCTCTCATTGAAACCCAAAGTGGTATAACCGTTGATTTTGATGATACGGTTACCCTCACTGCAGAGGTAATAGATGAGCGCCTTCATATATCTTTTTCATGCTCTGAGTCTTCAATTAATCGTTTTTGGATACATCTTCCCGCCAGTTATGATGAGCGAATCTATGGCTGTGGAGAGCAGTTTTCAAAGCAGAATCTTCGGGGGGGGCTGGTGCCCCTCTGGACATCGGAGCCCGGGGTGGGACGGGGCCATGATATTGTAACACTCGGCGCGAATATTCATTCAGGTATTGGCGGTGCCTGGCATCATACCTATTTCCCCCAGCCGACTTTTCTTTCTTCTGATAACTGGTACTGCCATGCTGAGGCATCTGCCTATGCAGAATTCGACTTTCGTCAGAAGAGGCGGCACACTCTTTTTTTCTGGCAGGTCCCGGTAAAAATAATTATAGGCGTGGATACTTCTGCCCCCGGGGCAATCGGCTCCCTGTCCGCCTATCTGGGTCGCCAGCCGGAACTACCCGAATGGGCCTATAACGGTATGTGGCTTGCGGTCCAGGGGGGGGCCGGAGTGGTTGAAAAAAAGATTAACGCCGCCTTAGACGCGGGTATCAGGGTCGGTGCTGTCTGGTCCCAGGACTGGCAGGGTATCCGCATGACCAGATACGGCAAACAGCTGATGTGGAACTGGGAATATGATCCCCTTCTCTATCCGGATTTGCCCGTCTTTATCAGGCAGCTCCATGAAAAGGGGGTGCGTTTTCTTGGTTATAACAATCCCTTTCTCGCCGAAGACGGTCCCCAGTTCCATGAGGCCTCAAAGCAGGGCTACCTGGTCAAGACCCGCGACGGGGCTGACTATATCACCTACACGACGACTTTTCCCGTCGGCATTGTGGACTTTACCAATCCTGATGCCCGTGACTGGTTCAAGACTATTATAAAAGAAAAAATGATCGGCGCGGGGCTTGATGGCTGGATGGCTGACTTTGCCGAGTACATTCCCCCTGACAGCGTGCTGTATGACGGTGATCCCTGCCTGTATCACAACCGGTATCCTGTTGAGTGGGCCCGTCTTAACCGGGAGGCTCTCGAAGAAACGAATAAGGTGGGGGAAGTTGTTTTCTTCACCCGTTCAGGGTACACCGGAGAGTCCCGCTACTCCACATTGATGTGGGCGGGAGACCAGCTGGTGAGCTTTCATAAAAACAACGGCTTTCCCACGGTTATTGCCGCGGGACTTTCTGCCGGCATATCAGGCATGGGACTCTTCAGCTTTGACATCGGGGGCTTTCTTTCCATTGCCCATATACGGCGCAGCGCTGAGCTCTGGATGCGGAGTGCCGAGATGGGGGCCTTTACCCAGGTTATGCGAAGCCACGAGGGTATCAATCCGAAAGTAAATAAACAGTTTGATTCGAGCCGGGAGATTACCGAACACCTGGCGCGCATGACCGAAATCTATGTGGCCCTGAAGCCCTGGCATCAGAAACTGGCAGCGGAGTACCGGGTGACGGGACTTCCCCCCATGAGATACCCCTGGGTTCATTATGAGGAAGATAAGGGACTTTATGATCTAAAATACCAGTACCTCTACGGCCGTGACCTGATGGTTGCCCCGGTCATTAAAAAAAGACAATGGAAGAAAAAAGTTTATCTCCCTGATGACCGGTGGATTCATCTCTGGACCGGCAAGGAATATAGTCAAGGCTGGTGCCGGGTTGCCGTGCCCCTGGGCGAGCCGGCGGTTTTCTACCGGGCTGATTCCCCGGACAGGGAACTCTTTAAGAAAGTTGGTGAAATATAACAGGCTGTCTGGCTGCGAGTGTCGGGATGGCGGTGAATATACTTGTACATGCTATTGATTTTCCCCGCTCTGCTTTTTGATACAGGGCGCTTGTTTTTTTAATGTATTTTTTTGTAAAAGAAATGTATGCTGTTACTGAAAGTAAATGGAGGATGTTATGAGTGAAACAGTAGCTGAAAGGCCGGTACGGATAAGAAACCTGATGGCCTATGGAGTAGGAGATATTTTTGGAGGTGGAGCCTTTCTTGTTATTGGTACGCTGTTTTACTTTTTCCTTGTAAAGACAGTTGGGCTCTCGCCGTTACTCGGCAGTATGGTTTTTGCCATTGGAAAGATATGGGATGCCATTTCGGATCCCCTGATGGGTTATATATCCGATATTACACGTTCCCCTTTGGGCCGTCGTCGAGTATACTTCCTTGCGGGAATTATTCCGATAGCCCTTGCTTTTATTTCAATGTGGATTCCTTTGAAAGCATCGAGTCAGTGGGTTCTCTTTGCGTATTATAGTTTTGCTTATGTTCTTTTCAGTACCGTTTTTACCATGGTCATGGTGCCCTTTGCGGCCCTGAACGCTGAAATGTCAACTGATTATAAGGTCAGGTCACGTCTTTCCGGCGCCAGACTTATTTTTTCCGGTGTTGCTTCAATCCTTGCGGGGACCATACCTAAAATGATTGTCAATGGTTATCCAAATGATCCAGGTATGGGCTAACTGGTAATGACCATCGGATTTGGTATATTTTTTGCTCTCCCTTTTCTTATCGTATTTTTTGGACCCTGGGAACTGCCGGTCATTAGCAGGGAAAGTAACGGGGGAGGATCTCTTTCGA
>CAZPEK010000032.1:0-15617 GCA_964585555.1 uncultured Leptospirales bacterium
TTATCTCTGATTTTGACGATGATTTTGAAAAAGAGAAGCGTCAATATACCCTGATTCAATATCAGCGAAAAATCGAAGAACAGAAGCGTATCAGCTACCTGAATGATATCAAAAATGGTCTCGGCAGCATATACGGGGATGAGCGTATTCAGATCGTGAGACTGAACATGGATTTCAACTGGGATAAGGTCGAAGAGCAGATGAAAATCTACTCGCCCATCGTAATGCGTGACCAGGATCCCACAAAGCCCTATGATACTCGAAAAGTCAAAGATTCCCTGGTGCTTTCAGAAAAGCAGACTCAGGAAAAATTCCAGGGTCATGGCTGGAATCCCGAAGGCCCTGCCGGTACCGAGGGTAACAAGCCTCCCGGTTACAAGGGTGCCGATGACCAGTTTGCGAAGTACAATAAAGATGAAAATATCAGAAATTATGTAATTAACGAAAACCAGAAAAAAATCATCCGTGATAACTATGACGTAACCAAGGTGTCGGTTGCCATTGCTATAGATGGTATTCAGCACCTGCCAAAGCTGAAAGACGGATCTTTTGATCTGGATCCAGCGAAAAAACCGGTTCAGGTCTCTCTCTCCAAAGATGAACTGAAAAATGTTGAAGATATAGTAAAAAAATCAATCAACTACAACCTTGCCAGGGGAGATCAGGTTTCTGTTAAAAATATCATGTTTGACCGGACAAAGTACTGGGATTCTCTCCGGGAAGAATACCGGAAACGTGAACAAATGAAAAAACTGCTCCTCGCCGCCCTTATCGGTGTGGTTGCCCTTTTTGTCGGTTTTATCCTTTTCCGAACCCTTCAGAAGGAAATGGAGCGCAGAAGACGTCTTCGGGAAGAGCAGCTGGCCCTGGAACAGCAGCGTATGCGTGAAGCGGCCCTCCGGGTTGCAGAAGAAGAGGGTATAGACGTTGAACTCTCACTCGAAGATAAGGCCCGTATGGAGCTTCAGGAGAATGCAGTCAACCTGGCGAAAGAGCGGCCTGATGATGTGGCCCAGCTTTTGAGAACCTGGCTTGCGGAAGAATAGCACAATTTTCTCTTTAAATATCAGGTTTTTACCGATAAATAAAGTAAGGGAAAACCCGGGCCCGGTGTAAAAAATACTTTTACACCGGCCTGTTATTAGGTACTTTAGTAGAATCACCATGATCAAAAGGGGCTGAGGGAGAACAATGGCGAAAAAAGCGGAACTAACGGGTAGACAAAAGGCGGCAATATTTCTCGTCTCCCTCGGTTCAGATGTATCCTCTGAGATATTCAAACATCTTCGTGAAGATGAGATTGAACAGCTGACCTTTGAGATAGCCAGGCTTGATAAAATTGAGCCGGAAGACCGGGACAAGGTTCTTCAGGAATTTCAGGAAATGATGATGGCCCAGGAGTTTATCTCCAACGGGGGCATCGATTACGCCCGGGATGTTCTTGAACGAGCTCTCGGCACTCAGAAAGCCATTGATATTGTTAACCGACTTACTTCTTCGCTTCAGGTCAGGCCCTTTGACTTTATTCGAAGAACTGACCCGAGTCACCTTCTTAACTTTATCCAGGGTGAGCACCCTCAGACCATTGCGTTGATTCTCGCCTACCTTGATCCCCAGAAGGCGGCGCAGATTCTTTCAGGGCTTTCACACCAGGTGCAGGCTGATGTGGCTCGCCGGATTGCCGTCATGGACCGAACTTCTCCTGATGTTTTGAGGGAAGTTGAGCGTGTCCTCGAACGTAAGCTTTCAACCCTTGCGTCAGAAGACTTTACCTCTGCCGGTGGTATTGATGCCATTGTTGAGGTTCTTAATAATGTTGACCGGGGAACTGAAAAGATCATCATTGAAGCCCTTGAAGAAGAAGACCCGGAACTTGCAGAAGAAATCAAAAAGCGTATGTTTGTTTTTGAAGATATTGTACTCCTCGACGACCGTTCAATTCAGAAAGTCCTCCGGGAAGTGGATACACAGGATCTGGCAAAGGCCCTCAAGGGTGTCGATGCCGAGGTACAGGAAAAGATTTTCCGGAACATGTCAAAACGTGCAGCCTCGCTGCTTAGAGAAGACATGGACTTTATGGGGCCTATACGCCTCAGGGATGTTGAAGAATCACAGCAGAAAATTGTAAATATTATCCGTAAACTTGAAGATGCCGGTGACATTATTGTTGCCCGTGCCGGTGAGGAGGAACTCGTTGTCTAAGCTTGTTTTTAAAACCGGACAGGTCAAACAGACCAATATAGCCAAGCAGATTGAGCTTCCCAGTAAGTATCAGCATAACCTGATAGAAGGTGAAGAGTTCAAGGAGTTTGAAGTCGACGAAGAGGGCAATCCTATTGATGTATACCAGGGGCCTTCCATTGAAGAAATGGAAGCCGAACTGGAACGATATCGTCGTGAAACTGAAGAAGAAGTCAATGAAATGCTTAATCGCGCCAGGGAGCAGGCGCAGAAAATAGAAGAACAGGGTAAATCAGCAGCCTTTAATGAGCTTCAGCATTCCCGTGAACAGATAGCCATTGAGATGGAAAAGCTGAAGACCGATTCTGAGCATGAGATCGAACGGGGGAAATTTGAAGCTGAAAAAATGATCAAAGAGGCCGAAGTTAAGGTCTCTGGGGTCGAGCATGGAGCATATAAGGAGGGGTGCGAGGCGGGGCGCGAAGAAGGATATGAAGAAGGTCAGGCAGAGGTTATGCGTCTTATTGATCGCCTCGGTACTGTTGTCTCAACCGCCGTTGATATTCGTGATGAAATAATCAGGAATTCTGAAAAGCTCATGACGGAAATGATTCTGATGATTGCCCGAAAAGTAATCAAGGATGAGATTGTAGAACGCCGTGAGGTGGTCATCAATAATATTAAAGAAGCAATAAAACGGGTCAAGGATCGTGACCGAATTGATATTCGGGTTAACTTTGCTGACCTTGATATGACAACGGCTCACAAAGATGAACTGATAAAAATGATGGAGTCACTCAAGAAAGTAAACATCTATGAGGATTCCCGTGTAGAACGGGGCGGATGTATTATTGAGACAGATGTCGGGGCAATTGACGCGCGGGTATCAACGCAGCTTGACGCGATAGAAGAAGCAATAAGGAATACCAGTACACTCTAGGAATATAAAATGATAAAAGTACTCCCCCATGAAAAGGTAGATGTTCTCAGTAAGTACCGCCGGGTTCTCGACGAAGTCGATGTTATAAAGTTTACCGGTAAGGTTGACCGTATTGTCGGGCTTACCATTGAGTCAGTCGGGCCGGCAGTCAAGTACGGTGACCTCTGCCGCATCCGGGTTGCCCAGGGGGAATATCTTTTAACTGAGGTCGTTGGTTTTAATCGGAACCGTGTAATACTGATGCCCATCGGCGACATGAAGGGAGTAGTTCCGGGAGCGGAAGTTCATGCCGCCGGTTCAGCCCTCATGGTTCCTGTAGGGGATGAACTTCTTGGTCGTGTAATCAATGGCGTTGGCCAGCCCCTTGACGGCAAAGGCGACATAATAACTGATGAAAAGTACCCGGTTAACGGGGCCTCTATTAATCCCCTTCAGAGGACTGTCATTGATACGCCTCTTTCCGTGGGTATTCGATGCATCGATGGACTTAATACGGTTGGGAGGGGACAGCGAATAGGAATCTTTTCCGGTTCCGGTGTTGGTAAATCAACCATTATCGGTATGATTGCCCGTTATACCGATGCTGATGTCAATGTAATCGCTCTTATCGGTGAACGGGGAAGGGAAGTAAAAGACTTCGTCGAGAAAGAGCTGGGTCCTGAAGGCCTCAAGCGTTCTATTGTCGTGGTTGCCACGTCTGATCAGCCGCCGATGCTTCGTCTCCGTGGAGGATTCCTTGCCCACGCTATTGCTGAATACTTCAGGGACCAGGGGAAGGCGGTTAACCTGTTAATGGACTCTATCACTCGTTTTGCAATGGCGCAGCGGGAAGTCGGACTTGCGGCTGGAGAGCCCTCTGCAACCCGCGGATATCCGCCTTCAGTGTTTACCATGCTGCCTCAGCTTATGGAACGGGCTGGTACCAGTAATTCCGGCGGCAGCATTACCGGTTTCTATTCCGTACTGGTTGAAGGTGATGACATGAATGAGCCGATAGCTGATGCGGCCCGTGGTATTCTTGATGGTCACATTGTTCTTGACCGTAAGCTCGCCCATAAGGGGCACTATCCTGCGGTTGATGTTCTCTCATCTATATCTCGATGTATGAAGGATGTTGTCAGCCAGGAGCATCTTGAGGCTGCTCAAAAAATGAGAGAGCTGATGGCGGCTTACCAGGAAATTGAAGATCTTATCAATTTGAATGCCTATGTGAGGGGATCAAATCCCGTTGCTGACCGGGCGATTGATATGCACGAAGAAATAAGCAGTTTTCTTCGTCAGGGAGTCTATGAGCAGGACAGCTTTGAACAGATTGTAGCACGAATCATAGCAATGTTTGGCGAAACCGAAGGCGGGCAAAGGGCGGTAGTTGCCCCGACAGCACCTCCCGCGTTCGCTCAGATCCTGAGATAGGATAGTGGCAAATGAAAAAGTTTGATTTTAAACTTCAGAAACTTCTTGATTTGCGGGAAGCCCGTGAGCAGGAGCTGAAAAATGAACTTGCAGCACTGGTCAGCCAGCAAAATGTTGAACGGATGAAGCAGCAGGAATTGAATAACAGTATTGATTTTTACAGCGGAAATTTACGGGGTAAAATGGCAGCTGGTACTGTTACGGTGGAGGAAACCATGATGTATGGGAAATTTGTTGATCTATCCCGCCGGGCTATTGGTTTTGCTGAACGTAAAATAGAAGAAATGGAGCCGGCGGTTAACGAAGCCCGGGTACATCTTATAAATGCCTCAAGAGAAAAAAAGGTTGTTGAAAAGCTGAAAGAAAAAAAATTTGAAGAATATAACTACGAATTGAACCGTGAAATAAATAAAGAAAACGATGATATGAACCAGAAAATTTACATGCATCGTCTTCTTGAGGCGCGAGGGGTTTAAATGATAAAAGATATGTACGCGGTAATGGGAAGGATCAATGATATTCAGAAGCGTTTCGGGACAATGAGACATAATGTTTCCGCACAGGAGAAAAAGACAACCACCTTTGAGCAGACGATGGAGATGGTTAATGCGAAAAATTCTTCGGAAAAGATTTCTTTAGAGAAGCCGGCTGTTCATGATATCAACAGGATTGCTGATCACTACGCCCGGGTAAATAAAATATCTCCTGACCTGGTGAAGGCTGTTATTGCTCAGGAGTCGGCCTATAATCATAAAGCCGTTTCTCCAAAAGGGGCACGTGGTCTGATGCAGCTCATGCCCTCGGTAATAAAAGATATGCACGTAAAAGATCCTTTTGCCCCTGAAGAAAATATACGTGCCGGGGTAGGGTATCTCAAGTCTCTTCTTGATAAATACAACGGAGATTACAAAAAAGCCCTTGCTGCCTATAACGCAGGACCCGCTGTAGTGGATAAAAAAGGCGGAGTCCCCCCTTATCCTGAAACAAAGGAATATATTCGCAAGGTCATCGACTCGTATCTTGAAAACAGTAATGACCAGTGAGGTGAAAGAATATGAAAAATATTTCAGATAAAGCCAAGGCCTTTTATCTTGTAGTTCTTATATTGTTTATTTCCACCTTCGCGCTTTTCTGGCTCGATTATATCGGTATGATAAACATGGGTAAATACCTGACCTTTTTTAAGAGCGGCTCCCCATCGGTTGTTACTGTTGACGGAGATGAGCCGTCATTGATTGCCCTCGAAGAATTTGAAAAAGAAAAAGAAAACCTCCGGGAACGGGTTGAAGGCCTTGATAAAAGAGAAGCCCTTCTTGCTGAACGGGAAAAAGAAATAGAAGCTCAAAAGGAAAAACTCGAAGAGGTAAAAAAAGGACTTGAACTTGAACAGAAAAAATTTATTTCCGAAAAGAAAAAATATTCTGGTTACCAGGTAAATGTTAAGCAACTTGCGGAAAAAATATCAAACATGCCTCCGGAAGAATCGGTAAAAATAATGATAAAATGGGAAGAGCCTCTGATTATCGATGTTTTAAGGCAGATGGATGCCGACGCCCTTGAGGCTGGACAGGCAAGCATAACTTCCTATCTCATAACCCTCATGCCAAAGGATAAAGCAAGCAGAATCATGTATCTTATGACACAGCTCTAAGAGTTCATTTGACTTTACTGTTTGATATCAGAAGACCTCTGTACACTGGTCGATTATTTTTTAGTTTCGCTGACAGCCTTTTCAATGGCTGCAAACATTTCTGCAGGTTTTATCGGTTTTGGAATATAGTGATCCATTCCGGCACCAAGGCATCGCTCCCGGTCTCCCTTCATCGCATGAGCAGTCAGGGCTATAATCGGAGTACGGCGTCCCTCATTGTTTTCGTACTTTCTGATTTCTTCTGTTGCTTCAAGTCCATCCATCACCGGCATCTGAATATCCATTAGAATAAGGTCGAAGGTGTTATTTCGTGCAATCTCAAGGGCCTTCATTCCGTTTTCCGCGGTTACCACATCCCAGCCTTTTTTAGTTAAGAGCTGCATGGCAAGATTCCTGTTTATCAGGTTGTCCTCTGCAAGAAGGATAGAGTAGCTGCCGGGGCTATATCCCGGTAAAGCGCTTCCCTTAAGTGCTGTGGCTGCAGATGAAGGAAGTCTCGTTTTTTCTGAAATCATTTCTCCAATAATTGTATGGAGATCATCGGGCATGATCGGTTTGACAGCCCGAGATATAATATCCAGGGTGTTGACAGTTTCATCTTCTGTTGAAAGCGCCGACGTAAGCAGTACGATTGAGCGGGTCGTTGAAGGCTTGAACTCAATCAAAGCATCGGCAAGAGCTTTTCCATCGAGGCGTGGTGTATCTCCATCAATAATAATAATATTGTAAGGCTTCTTTTCTTTTATATTTTTTTTAAATAAAGTAAGGGCTTTTGCCGCAGATGATGTGCTGCTGCTCTGGCACCCCCAGGCTTTCAGGTAATGAAGAAGAATACTTTTTCTTTTACTGCTGGCAGTTACAATAAGACAAAATGGAGTCTCTCCGTTTTTCATGGTAAGCCTTGCCGCGGCATCCTGTGCTTTTTTGTCTGCGGGCGTCAGTGGAATCGATAGATTGAATTTACTTCCTTCTCCCGGAATACTTTCAACCGTGATGTCTCCTCCCATCATATTGATCAGTCTTCGTGATATGGCAAGGCCAAGGCCAGTACCTCCGAACCTCCTGGAGGTAGAACTATCAATTTGCTGAAAGGCGTTGAAAATACTTGCAACATCTTCCGGGGCGATGCCAATGCCTGTATCGGTAACAGAGATAGAGAGTGATGATTTTCTGTCTGAACTTCTGGTATGTCTGACCCTGATTGAAATTTCACCTGTTTCCGTAAACTTTATCGCGTTCCCTGCCAGGTTGAGAAGGATCTGACGTATGCGAAGGGGGTCGCCCCTGTACATTGAGGGGGCGGAAAGATCATAATCACAAATTAATTCAAGACCCTTTTCATGTGCCTTAACTGATGATATATGAAGAACAGATTTCAATGTATCAGTAAAGTCAAAGGGGATTTGGTCAAGTTCGAACTTATCAGCTTCGATTTTTGATAAATCAAGAATGTCATTGATGATATCAAGAAGTGAATTTGCTGAATGTTTAATGGCTTCAAGTCTGTCTTTTTGAGCTTCTGGCATTTCTTCAAGGAGAGAAAGGTCTGTCATTCCCATGATTCCGTTGAGAGGTGTGCGTATTTCATGGCTCATGTTTGCGAGAAATTCACTTTTGGCCCTGTTGGCAGTCTCGGCTGCATTTTTGGCGTGTATGAGCTGTGATTCTATTTTTTTCTGGCCTGTTATATCATGGCATATTGCATGGAGTACAGACTTTCCGTCAATATCTATGACTGTTGTCTTTACATTAAGGTGTATTTCATCACCTGCCTTGTTGTAGACAGCAATCATTGTTTCTCCGGGAAGCCCTTCCAATCCATTTCTTTTAAGCTGCTTCGGCAGGTTTTTTGAGGTGCCGGTCATCAATTCTTCATAGAGGCGTCCATTTATTTCACTTCCTTTCAAATGAAGAAGTTCGGAAGCTGCCCGGTTGCTGTCAAGGATAACACCAGTTTTGACTTCAACTAGAAATATGGCATCACTGGCATTCTCAAAAACCTGCCGGTATTTTTTTTCATTTTCAATAAGCTTCTTCTCGGCATTGCGCCTCTTTGTTATATCCCGTGCTACACCAATAAAGCCCCTTGTTTGATGATTTGGACCGTTGAGAGAAGAAACAGTAATTTCCGTCCAGATGTTATTATTGTTTGATCCGATAAATTCAACCTGAAGCAGTTCTTCTCCTTCTTCTCCTGTGGTTTTTAGATTGTGTAGTATTCTATCGAGGAAATTAAGCGCTCTACCCGCGGAATCACGTGTCAGGAGGTTGGTGAGCTTAAGTCCGATTATTTCATCAGGTTTTTTTCCAGTGAGTTTTTCTACAGACGGGCTGATGTAGGTTACCGTTAATTCCTGGTCACTGGTAAAAATTATATCAGAAGCATTTTCCGCGAGAAGACGGTATCTCTCTTCACTGTTATATAGTTCTTTTTCCGCATTTTTTCTTCCTATAATATTATTCCAGTCGCTCATTATTCTTCGTGATATACGGGGCATTGCGCGAAGGGTAGATCCAGATTTAACAATGTAATCGAGAACACTGAGTCTCATGGCGTCAACTGCCATTACTTCATCTCCAAAACTGGTCATGGCAATAACAGGAAATTTTTTTGTAAGGTTGTATGTGCGTATCAGGTCGAGGCTGTTGCCATCGGGAAGCAAAAGGTCGAAAAGAAGCAGTGAGTTATCGGTGCTTATTGCGTTATGGTTAAATTCAGATAGTGTTGAGAAATGATGAAAGACAAAGAGTGAATCCCTTTTAAATGCACGGCGTAGTAATTCTGCATGTTCTATATTATCTTCAATGGTATATACATTTATTCGGTTGCTTTCTGTTCTCATGGCAGCCCGTTCATTGGGATTAGTAATTTAATTTTTTTTTGAAAGCCCTTTCCCGGTAATGTCTTTATTATATTTTTCATTGTTCAGAAATACCTGGAAGTTTATTCCATTTTAGCCAGTAAGTGCAAAGGTCAAGAAGCTGGGATCTGAAAACATCATAATCAAAGGGTTTTACCAGGTAGCTGTTTGCATGACAGGCGAAGGCGTCAACTATATCCTGGTTTGCCTTTGAGGTTGTAAGTACTACAATAGGGATAAATCGAAGTTTATCATCTTCCTTTACCTGCCGTAATACTTCAAGACCATCAACTTCTGGCATCCTGAGGTCTATCAGCACGAGGGCAGGACGGATATTTTTTTTTGAATCTGCAAAGTTATTACGCTTAAAGAGATAATCAAGGGCCTGGCTTCCGTCATGTACGTGCTGAACAGTGCAGTCTATAGAATTTGATTTAAGACAGCGGATGATAAGTTCAGCGTGATCTATATTGTCTTCAACAAGAAGAATTTCCGGTGGTTCAGGCGACATGTCTTTATCTCCCTTTTCTACTTTTTAAGTAGAGAACAGAAATAAACGTACAGGTCAACTGCTTTTTGCAGGGAGTTTTTTTTATGGTAATCAGATAAAATCGGCAATAAGCCGGAGTATATCTTTTTTGCCTTCACCGGTGGAAGATGAGGTGATAAAGAGATCTTGTCTATCTATACCAAGTTCGCTGGATATTATTTTAATATTTTTACTTCTCAGGTTGCCGGAAGCCTTATCACTTTTGGTAATGGTAACTGCTACAGGTATTTTTTGGGCTGTTAAAAGTTTCAGTATATTCAGTTCATCTTCCCCTGGCTTTCTTCGAATATCAACCAGCAAAAAGGCGAGTTTAAGGTTACTTCTTTCTGTTATATACTCCTGTATAAGAGGGTAAAACTGTTTTCTAATGTCTCTGGGCACTTTGGCAAAACCGTAGCCCGGGAGATCCGCAAAGGATACTTTATCATCTGCGGAGAAAAAATTTACCATCTGGGTTACTCCGGGACGGGAACCGGTTTTAACCAGGTTTTTTTTCCCAAGCACCATGTTGATCAGGGAAGATTTTCCCACATTCGATCTCCCGAAAAAAGCAAATTCAGGATAGGTATAAGTGGGGAATGTACTGCTTTTTTTGCTGCTTTTAACAAAAATTATATTTTTAAATTTCATTTTTTACCAGAATTTTTTCCATTAGTATCGCATCATCATCTTTATAGTACTTTTTCCGAATTCCGGTGGTAAAAAATCCCAGGTGCTGGTAGAAATCAATACCACCGGTGTTGGAAGATTTCACTTCAATGATTATTTTACCCGGTTTTGAATCTTTAAAAACTTCAAGCATGTAATTTAAAAGGCCGGTTGCCGCTCCCCGCCGCCGGTAATCAGGATGTATGCCAATATTATTAAGCTGGATCTCTTCGATAACATTCCATGCAACGGCAAAACCTATAATCATATCTTCATCAAGGGCTACCACGGTACGGGAAAAGCTGTTTTTGAGCTCATTTTTAAAGTAATCTTCCTTCCAGATATCAGAGGCCATGGACTCAATAATGTACATGGCCTTGATATCTTTTTCCAGGGCGAGCCGGTACTGGAGTTTTCTTTTAACCATGAAACCTTCTCCCGGTCAACTGAAGAAAAGACCCATGATTAGAAGCAGCAGATTTAACCCATGTGTTAACTGTCCTTTGCATCGGGATTACGTTTTTCAAGAAAGGCGGCAACACCTTCTTTTTTATTGTCGGTTTCACAGAGAAGACCAAATTGTTCCCTTTCATACTTCTGTGCAGCCTGGAGATCCATGGTGATACCCTGTCGAATGGTTTCAATGGCAATTTTAACTGCAGGGCGGCCCTTGAGGGCAATAGTTTTGGCCAGTTTTTTAGCCGCTTCTACGGCTTCGCCTTTTGGGGCGGTCCGATTAACCAGGCCGTACTCGGCAGCGGTAATGCCAGAGATAAAGTCACCTGAAAGAACCAGTTCATAGGCCCTGCCGGTTCCGATGAGCCGGGGAGTGCGCTGAGTGCCAGCATAGCCGGGTATTACCCCGAGTTTAATCTCTGGCAGTCCAAGCTGGGCAGATTCATCGGCAATTCGTATATGACAGGCAAGGGCAAGTTCCATGCCGCCGCCAAGGGCAAATCCGTTAATTGCGGCAATGAAAGGCTTGTCGGCGTGGGCAATTTTATTCAATACATTCTGCCCGTTTTCAAGGTACGTGCTGCCGGCATCGGCCGTTTTCAGAGCATCTATCTCCTTGATATCAGCGCCGGCAATAAATGCCTTCCCCGCGCCTGTAAAGACGACAACCCTGACTGCGTCATCTGCAAGTGCTTTATCTACTGCATTTTCGATATCTTTGAGAACCGGCGTTGCCAGGGCATTCATTGGTGGATTATCAATTGTCATAACTGCAACCCCGGAATCATCTACGGTGTATGTACATGTTGACATAACAGGTCTCCTTGTAATAATTTCTTAAGTTGTACAAATTTGAAGTTCCGATTTGATTTGTGTCAAATATTTTATTCAGAAGATCTTATTAATGAAAGATTTTCATTATTCGAGGCTCTTGATGAGCCGGGTGATGGTCCGATTCACTGGTGCGTCAATTTTCAGCATATCTGCCAGGGTTGCTATTTTCCCATTTATTGCATCTATTTCAGTTTTTTGTCCCCTCGAAACATCCTGGAGCATTGAACAAAGGTTTGGGGCAGTGCTGTGACACACCTCAATGGTTCGTGAGATCATTGTATCGGCATTGATATCAAGGCCTGTTTTTTGAGCAACTGCGACAGCTTCGGTGATAATATCTTCCATACATGCAAGGGTTTCTCTTTTCTCAACCAGCCGTCCATTGGGAACCTTGAGAAGTGCCCCCAGGGGGTTGATGGCGGCGTTTATAATCGCTTTTTCCCAGACAGCGCGGTCGGGATTGGTACTTTTTTCTGTATCGAATCCCGCCTTTTGAAGTATCCCTAACAACTCATCAGCGGCTTGACCATCGGCCCCTCCGAGCACGATTTTCCCAGAACCGCCGAAGCGAACCGTATCGGGAGAGACTTTCGTCGCCCCTGTTGTTGTCGTTCCCACAAGAATTTTTCTATCTTCGGTAAATTGTGAAATTATTTCCCTGTTGCCGAGACCGTTCTGGAGTGTAACCATGATATTTTTTTCTGAAAGAAAGGGTGCAATATCTTTCATGGCCCCTTCGGTGGCATAACTTTTAACAAGGAGAAGTATATATCGGCACTCTCTCAGTACAGACGGGTCTGTGCCGACATGGGAGAGTTGTACTTCGTCACGGCTGCCGTCACTTCCTTCAAAAATCAGTTTTTTGCTGAGGCGTGATGCGGTAGAGGGGTCCTTTTCCAGAATAACCGGTTCGTAACCCGCCTTGAGCAGTCTGTATGAGAAAAGGGAACCGAGGGCTCCGGCGCCAACTATACCTGTTTTCATATTCTTTATCTCCGCATTTTTAAGTATTCAACCAGAAGGAAGGGAAGGCGTCAAATAAAATTATTTCTTTATCCGCATACTTCTTGACTTTAAAAAATTTAACTATAGACTTTTGTTTAAACAGGATGATGGGTATGATAAACAAAAAAATCCAGTTAGTATTGTTGATTCTGATTCCCCTGTGCTTTTCTACAGATCTTGAAGGGAAAACTATTGACTTGACCAGGGAGAAACTCTTTCTTCGGGAAGGGTTTGAGAAGACCTGGACAAATGAACTTCCGACAGGAAAGAGGTGGAAGGAAGTACCTGCCTCAACTACGGGGAAGCGGCCTGTCCGTATTGTAGACCAGGGCCTCCCGGGTCTTCCCGTGAGAACATTCTTCTCTCCCTTCGGTACTGATCCGAGAGAGTTTACCTTTGTGACTTCCTTCAAAATTGAAAAAGGGGATGCCCAAAAGGCCCGTGTGCCGGGACTCTATATTAAAAGAATTGCCTTCAACTGGGAAATTTATATTAACGGAAGGCTGATTAAAAGTGAAATGCACCGAGACAAGGATGGAAGCCTCAATCGTCTCTGCTCATACCGGAATGTGCTGATTGACATCAATCCCCGATACCTGAATACAGGAAGAAATATACTCGCCTTTAGAATTGTCGGAGACCCAACCCATGTCAATACCGGTTTGCTCAGCGGCGGACCACACCTGATAGGAGATTATGTAGAACTTGAAAGTTTTCGGTCAGAGACTGTAATACTGATACTTGTCTTTATATACATTTTTGTCGGCCTATATCATCTTCTTCTCTTTTATAACCGGCGCTCAGAACAGTATAATCTATTTTTTGGACTGCTTACGATTGACATATCTTTCTACTTTTTTTCGAGAACCCACGCTATTTTTTCTATAATACCTGATACAGCCATTGTGGTAAGAATTGAATTTATTTCCCTTTTCCTGCTTCTTCCTGTGGGGCTTTTCTTCTTCGATTATCTCTTGAATTCTACCGTAAGCCTTTTTTCAAAAATAGTTCTGGGAGGATATACGCTGCTGGCCCTGGCTATTCTGCCAACATCTATTACATTTTCAGAAGATATCCTTTTAGTGTGGCAGGTAACGGCAGTTTTTCCTCTCGGGTATATCCTGTGGATAACCAGCTATAAGTTTTATGAAGCAATAAGGGATCATATTACGAGACAGAATTTTCAAGGAAACAGGCTGCTTTTGGCGCTGCGTATGATGGGCTCCGAAGTTTCAGGGAATCTTTTAATCGGTGTAATATTACTTTTTTTTACCAGTATATTTGATATAGTAGATGCACGGTTTTTTCATTTTGATATTCTTTTAAGCAGATATTTTTTCTTTATCATGATTATTGGTATGACAGTTCTTCTGGCAAACCGGTTCATTTATATCCACAATAAAATAGAAATTTTAAACAGAAATCTCGAAGAAAAGGTAGAAGATTTAAACCAGGCAAACATTCATATCAGCCATTCTGAAGAAAAATACCGGCTTCTTGTTGAGGGGTCAAATGATATTATTTTTTCTCTTGATGAAGACCTTCGGTTTATAACCGCGAATAAGGCCCTGAAGGAACAGCTCAAAATGGATAATGAAAAAATTGAAGGACTGGAATTCTACGAGATTATTTCTGATGAAATAAATCAAATGGAGATAAATTCAGATTTTGTAAGGAAAAAAGTTCAAGAGCTTCAAACAAAACGAAAAGCGGTAAAATTCAAAACAGAATTGATCTCTCGGCATCTGAAAGAGCCCGTAGTGATGCAGATAAAACTTCAGTATGTCAATATTGAAGGAAAGGATGAAATACTGGGAAGGGCTTCCCGGGAATCTGAAGATTCGCTTCTTAAATATTTCGTTGCCGAGAAACAGAAGCTTCGCATTGAAAATTTTCTTATTACCGCCGACGAAGTAAGCCGGCGCATGACAAGGAATCTGCCAAAATACTGTGGGGAAAGTGATGCTGACCTGGTGAGGCTTGCCCTGAGGGAGATTATCGTAAACTCAATTGAGCACGGTAACCTGGAAATTACCTTTGAAGAGAAAACAGAGTCAATGATGGAAGGGAACTACCTTGAGCTGATTGAAAACAGGCAGAGAGAGGCACTTTATCGTGACCGAAAGATTACGGTTGAATATATGATTAATTCGAAAAATGTAATTTTCACGATTGTAGATGAAGGGACTGGTTTTGATTTTACCGAAATGATTGATGAAAAAAACGACAGGGCAAATGAAGAGATGCTTGCCCACGGCAGGGGCATTAAAATGGCTCAGAATATCTTTGATTCAGTGGAATTTTTTGGAAAGGGCAACCAGGTCAAGCTTGTAAAAAATTTTAAGTGATGTCACTTATCAGGTTATCAAGCTCCTGGGACTTTTCGTAAACTTCCCTGGTTACATCTATGATCTTCTGGTTTGAGAGACCTATTTCCTGGGCCATCTCAGAAAGCTTTTCAATAGTTTGAAGTGTTTCTTCCATCGACAGGTTCTGCTCACTGGTTGAAGTTGCAACTTCCTTTGACATCTTTTCCATTACATGAGATTGCTTGAAAACTTCCTTGATGGCCTCTCCCTGGCGGGTCATCATTTTGGCAACGTCATCGGTTTTTTCGTTAATCGCGTTTACCATTTTAAATGTTACATCAATGGCGTTTTTTGTGCTATCAACGATATCTTTTCCCTCGTTGATGTCACGGGTAATGGCACTTATCTTGGTTGCAATTTCCCGGGAGTTATCAGAGGTTGCCGAAGCGAGCTTGCTGATTTCATCGGCAACAACGGCAAAGCCCCTGCCGTGCTCTCCCGCCCGCGCCGCTTCGATTGCCGCATTCAGGGAAAGAAGGTTGATACTTTCAGTAATATCATCGATGACTGAAACAAATTCATTGATGCTTTGGCCTCCTTTGTCGATGACATTCATTTTATCTATCATTCTCTTTAGAGTGAATTCTGTGATATTTGTAGAATCTGAAATTACTTCTATATGTTCAACAACAGCAGTACTGGCTTCGGCTATGTTTTTCTGGGAATCTTTCAGGATTGCAGTAAGCTCTTTGATTCTTTCACTCTCTTC
>CAZPEK010000033.1:0-15436 GCA_964585555.1 uncultured Leptospirales bacterium
ATAATAATTGAGGTGTTACACATTATGGCATCACTTAAGCAACTGCAGAATACTCTGGTTCGCTCAAATGGAAAAGTCAAAAAATTGACTAAAGATCTTAAGGCAGCAGAAGCTCTTGTAGCAAAGACTAAGAAAGATATCGAAGCTGCTAAGAAGAAAGAAGCTGCTACTAAAGCCAAGACTAAAGTTAAGGCAAAAGCAAAGCCTAAGGCAAAAGCAAAGGCTAGAAAAAGGCAAAAAAGAAGTAGTCATTTTTAAAATTTTTAATTCTAAAAGAGGGACAGTGTCCCTCTTTTTTGTTTTTAACCGGTCTTTTTGTGAAAACGTGTCAACAGGGTTGTAATTCAAAGATATTATTGGCAAAAAAGGGTTCAACACGGTGACAACTTGATCAATGTGTTAAAAATATTGAAGTAATCTGTTAAAATATACGATAATTATAATGGCTTGCTCTATATTTTAATATGCTGAATGGGGCTGGAAATTGGTAAAGGTTAATCAGAGAAAACAGCGAGAATTTCATCAGTTTGAAGAAAAAGAAGAAATTAATAAACTGCTGAAAGAAAAATTTAAAAATAAAAAACTTTTTATCAGGTATTCTGTTGAAAAAACTGAAGCAGTAATTAATGAGTTTTTCGATGATGGAACCATGATGATTGTTACAGATCCTAATTATAAGGCTGATGATGTTATCAGTATGTACAGCCTTTCTGATAAATATATTGAAGTTGATTTTACTGTAATTGAAGAACGGGGCCCTGGATATTATCACTGTCAGTTAAAAGCTGCACGAAGGGCAGCAAACGGACGCAGAGATCTTCGTTTCAAAGTAACCCCCGAAGATGTTGTAGCTACTAATTTTCGAATTTCAAAACATACCATTGATGTATCAGGTTTTAATATGCCTACAAGTATCAAGGTGGTGCTTGATCAGTTTCATACCAGTAACTCCGGTCTTGCTGATATAGTAAAGGTTGATGTGCTGAAAATTGACAATAAAGATCCTGTTCTGAAAGCTATAAAGAAAACAGGAAAGTCTGTGTTTATTCCAAGTGCCGATGAAGAAGATGCCTATGGTGCCCTGATCGATGATTTTGTGGATATGCGGAAGCTTTATGGTAATGAATTTAAAACTTTCATAAAAAAAAATATAGAAAAGGGATATAAGTCTATTATCTATGTGCCCATTATTTATCTGACAGAACGTGAAGATAGTGTACCCTTTGCCTATATCCATCTTATCTCTAAAAGTGAAAACCTTGGTATCGAAAAGGTTCTTGAGTTAAAAGATCATTCCTTTAAGCTTGTAGACAGGATTCGTGATGCAAACACTCTTTTGATTCCTGTTCATCAGAATATAATGGATATAAGCAGGGGCGGTGCAAAGCTAAAGATTACCGATGAGAGTTTGAAAAAATCAATGTTGAAGTCAAAAGGCTTTATTTTTGATATTGTCTTTAAGATTCAGGCTCCCATAACGATATATGGAGAAATAAAAGTAACCTATACTGATGGAAGTGGCGATTTTTTCGTGGGTATAGACTTTGAAGGGAACAGCTCACGGAAAGACGAAATGAAAAGGTTTTATAATATTCTTGAGCCGATGGAAAAAGATTACAAGGCTCGTCTTATTCGAACTCTCAGGGGCAACTAGCGTTTTTTCTCTTTTCCATTGCGATTTCCGCATCAGATTTTCTGGCGTAACAGGGGACAACTGTGCTGATGTCCCGGTATCCTTCGCTGTTTTCCTGGTATTTTTTTTCAATGATTTCAGCCAGCCTGTTAATTTCCGGTATAATACCCTCTTTGTATTCTGCAGAAGGGAGCAGTGTATTAATTTTTTCTTTAAATCGTAATATTCCGCTTCCACTGGTGATGATGCGTGAGCTTTCGGGTATTTTTGAGGCAAGCTCATCTATCGAATAGTCGCCAGGGCTGACGAGAGTCTCGGGAGCGTCTCCGGTTTGCCGGTACAGGGCTCCAAAGACCCGGTTTTTTTTAGCATCAAAGGCTGTAAGAAGATATTCGCCCTCGGTGAGCCCGGCTCCTGTGGCAAACATATCGTGGCTGTAGAGACCCATTAAGGCTGCACCGGTGAGCTGGGCGAGCATTCGTGCTGTGGTAACAGCAATACGGATTCCCGTAAAGCTCCCAGGGCCGATACCAACAGCTATAAGGTCGATGTCCCTGATGGCTCCCCCTGCCTCGACGAGAACCTGGTCGATGTTTTCAAAAAGGGATGCCGCATGGGTTTTTGGTATATCTTCTGCCTTTTCAGCGGTTTTCCCCTTGATTAGTGCGCCGATATATTCTACTTCTGTTGATGTATCAATCGTCAGGATGTTCAATTGTTATTCTCCTTTGGTTTTCATCCAGGTAGGTGAGGGTGACGGTAGTTGTGCTTACAGGGAGGCGCCCCCTGGCGCGTTCTGCCCACTCAATGAGGGAGGTCCCTTCCCCCTCCCAGTATTCTTCAAAAAAGAGATTGTCCAGTTCATCGGGGGTTTCAATTCGGTAGAGGTCAAAGTGATAGAAGGGAAGGCGCCCCTGGTAGACTTCCATTAAATTAAAAGTAGGGCTTGTTATGTCTTCAGTTATGTCGAGACCATGGGCAAAACCCTTGGCGAAAACAGTTTTTCCTGTTCCCAGGTCGCCATAGAGGGCAAAGGTGTCTCCCGGTTCTGCTTTCCGTGCAAGGGATGCAGCAAGTTGAAAGGTTTCGTCGGGGGAGCTGGTTATTACTGCTTTTTCTGTTCTCATCTGCAGATACCGGTACTTTATCTTCCTTACCTTCAATCTTTAAAAATAAAATGCTTTTTTAAAAAAAGCAGGGCCAATTGTTTTGAAGAATAATTTCGGCAGATATTCGTCCATGTTATGCGTGTATTGGTGAAAATGCCGGAAATATTATTAAATTTTCAGCCAAGTTACGGTAAATAGCAATATTTTTACAATAAATATTTGCAAAAATATTGAGAATATGAACAAACTGTTGTGGCTGTAACTAAAAAGAGCCGATTTTATAAAAAGAGTTATTGTCTCAATAATAATTACTTGATTAATTATGCCAGGATTTACAACACTGACGGGGAATTATAATTATGGGGTGTAAATACCAATGATGGTAAAAAAAGAAGATAAAATCCTTAAGAAGAAAAAGATGATATCCTGAAAAAGATTATTGTTGATGCCCTTAAGGTCAGGTTGAGAAATGATGTGTATTCCAAGATAACCGTTCAGGATATCGCTGATGAGGCGGGCTTTTCCAAGGGCGGGGTTCTTCATTATTTTTCCACGAAGGAAGATATTTATCTGGCTCTTATCAATGATATCTTCAGAGAGTTTGACGCTGCACATCGCCAGGTGTTAAAGATGGGCCTTGAAATGGAGTCTAAGGCGCCAATGTCAGCCCTTGTCGGTGTTGAAAGTTTTATTATGGATAAAACCAATATACGAATTATTATTAATCTTCTTCTCTATGCCTTTGAAGAAGAGAAGATTATGAATATCATGAAGGACTACATCAGCAGGCTGCGGGTTTTTTATGATACGATTATATCAGAAGACAGGAATGATGATTTTAATCGAAGGAAGTCTGATCTTGATGTTACCCATCTTTCCCGAATCGTACAGACAATTGTTATTTTTATCGGAATTCTCGAATCAATAGACCCGATTGAAATTGATTATGTAGAAATCGTCAAATTTGTAACTGCAATGCTGCGGGCCTGATGCTTCTTTCCGGTTTTTTTCTTTTCAGGTGCGGCAGCAGTTGATGGATACCGGCCAGGATCTTTACCACCGCCTCAATGAGGGCATGAAGTATGAGCGCTTTCATGCCTTTGAAACCAATCTAGAGAAAAATCTTCCCTTTATAAATAAACACGGCGGCATCAGAGGTATTCCCTCTCGTCTTTCGGGTAAACATGTGATTATTGCCGGCGCGGGAGCTTCTCTTGCTACTGGTATGGGATACCTGAAAAAGTTCTGGCAGCGCCGTGAGCTGGTGATCATTGCCGTTGATATGGCCCTGAAGCCCCTGGTTGATCAGGGTATTTATCCTGATTATGTTATCTCCTGTGAAACAACACCGGTTGATTATTTTTCAGAAGTACAGACAGAGAAAATGCATCTTCTCGCTTTCAGCTGTATTTACAACGGCCATCTTCGTAACTGGGATGGCCCGGTTAGTTTTTACAACTGGCAGATGGAGGGTGATGATTATCGGCGGCTCTGGGATAGGGCGGGGCATGATCTCGGCTTTGTGGCAACGGGGAGCATTGTGACAACCCAGGCCGCAGCAATAGCCCTGGGGGGAGCCCCGGCAAGTCTGCTTCTTATGGGAAATGATCTTGCCTTCAAGGACCGGTTCTATGGTCCGGGAACCTGCCGTGAAGCCGCCTTGAGAAACGGGACAACCCGTTTTCTCCCTGGTGAGGCCCGAGAATATGACAGTTTACGCCGCGCCAGGGAGTTTGAGATTCATCGGGATGGGCAAAAGTACTATACAAACAGCCAGTTTCTTGCGGCAAAGTCATGGCTTGAAGAGCTTTTTCGGGGGATTTCTCTTCCAGTATATGATATCAGTGAACCCGGATGTTCCGGTGCCGTGGTTGTTAAAACGTCCCCGGGGGAATATTTTTCCCAATTTCAGCAGAAACGGAGAAGAAAGAGATGATATTACTACATAAGCTTAATGGTGATCCCTTTACATTGAATGCGGGTCATATTGAAACAATTGAGGAGCGCCCCGATACGGTGATCACCCTTATCAATGATCGAAAATACCTGGTAAGTGAGCCAATGGCTGAAGTTATCGAAAAAATCATTGAATATTTTGAAAAAATACATATAAATATTAATCGGATCTCCCTTGATGGCGACATATAATAAAGACGTTGGCCCTGTGGGGCCCTGATTGAGAAGACGAGGATGATTGTATGATAGATATCAGCACCAGAGAATATGGGAATGTTATCGTAATGTCCATTGATGGGGAATTTTACCTGGAAAGCGTCGGGTATGCTGAGGAGGTATGGAAAAGTCTGGTCGAAAAAAAACCCTCTGTTATTGCTATTGACTGCAGCAGCATTAAGTATATTGATTCATCAGCCATTGGTATTATGGTCAAATTTCTTAATGCATCCATGACCCATAAAATAAAACTGATATATTTTGATCTCAGTGAAACGGTAGTTTCGGTGTTTCGAACCGCGAAACTTGATGTCTTTTTTACCACCATGACCCGCCTTGAGTTCGAATCGGAGTATCTTTCCTGAAAGCATTCCCTTTAAGGTATAAATATCCTTCATTTTGATGTCTTTTAAGTAATTTTTTTATCATAGAGTATGGGCAATTGTGCCGAAAAAGAAAACAGGGATGTTTAAATCTGTTTCATTGGGATAAGTGTGTCCCTCTGGGCAGTTTAAAAGCGTTATAAACAGCAGGAACGGAGATTTTTATGGATATAGCATCCGTCGGTGGAATAGCCGCAGCATTAGTATTTCTTGGACTTGGTATCGTCTTTGCCCGGGGTGACTTTGCACTTTTCTTTGATCCGCCATCATTGATGATTACAGTGCTCGGTTCATTTTCCGCCCTGGTGGCATCGAACCCCTTGAGTTATCTTCTTGGTGCCGGGGGAATCGCCCGATGGGCCTTTTTTTCCCCTGACGTCAATCCGAAGGAAATGATTATTACTCTTGTTTCTTTTTCAGAAAAGGCGCGTCGTGAAGGACTTCTTGCCCTTGAAGATGATCTTGATGAACTGGATGATGAGTTTCTGAAAAAGGGGATTCAGCTGGTCGTTGACGGTACTGACCCGGAACTTGTTCGCCGAATCATGGAAACTGAACTCTCATATATAATGGAACGGCATGACAGGGGAAGGAAGGTCTTCGAAGACTGGGCGCTTCTTGCTCCCGCCTTTGGTATGATCGGTACCCTGATGGGCCTTATTCTTATGATGGTAAACCTTGAAGATAAATCAGCCATTGGCCCTGGTATGTCAACCGCTCTTATTACGACACTTTACGGCGCTGTTATGGCAAATGCCGTCTTAACGCCAATAGCCAATAAACTGGAAGTCAGGGCAAATGAAGAAGTCCTGATGAAGATGATAATGATCGAGGGAACCCTCTCTATCCAGGCCGGTGATAATCCACGGATTGTCCGGGATAAACTGATTGCCTTCCTCGAGCCTGGTCAGCGGGAAGAGATTACCCAGGAGGTGGGTGACTAGTGCCGGTACAAAAGAAAAAGAAGGAAAAAAAAGGGGCCCCGGGCTGGATGGTGTCCTGGTCTGATATGACCACCCTGCTTTTGACCTTTTTTATCGTTATGATGAGTTTTGCTGAAATCGACGGTAAGGACTTCTACCTGGTGCTCTCTTCCTTCAGGGGATCACTGGGGATGTTTCAGGGGGGCTATTCTCTTTCTGCGGGACGCCTTGAGGAGCTGGGGCATAATATGCAGAATCTTCCTGCCACCATCGAAGGAAGGGCCCTTGCGCGAAGCGTAAAAAAGGCTATTTCCATTTTTAAGCCTGAGATCAGAACCAAAAAGGTGCGGGTTTCCGAGGATGAGCGGGGATTGATTATTACTCTTTCTGGAGATGCCTTTTTCGATCCCGGCAGCGCAGTCCTGAAGGATGAAATCAGGCCGGTTCTTAAAAAGATTGCGGGAATTGTCAATAGTGTGCCTAATCATGTAAGAATTGAAGGACATAGCAGCGATCGGGCTGTAGGCATTGCCCAGGCCAAAAAGGGGTATGGATCAAACTGGGAGCTTTCATCGGCACGAAGCATCAATGTGCTCCGTCATCTTGCGGAAGAACAGGATGTCGAGGGGAAAAAGCTCTCTGCAGTCGCTTTTGGGGATAAAAGGCCCCTGGACGATAACAATACCCCGGAAGGAAGGGCTTTGAATCGCCGTGTAGATGTGGTAATCGTTCGTGATAAACGTTTGCAGAAGAGTGGGCATAAAAAGGTGGGTCGTCCTCTTCCTGATGAGGAGTGGCGGTAATAGAAAACATTTTTAGAAAAATGAATAAATTAATTGACATGAAAAATTAATTTCTGATATTATGTCTCATACCTGTGTAATTATGTACAGGTTTCTTTACCGGGTACGCCAATGTTAGTATTTTAATAATATCCGTCCAGTGCAGTATGTGCCGGGGTGGAAAAGTTCTGGAGTCGATATGGGTGACGAGGAAAGAGATGATCTAATGGAAGAGGAAGAGGCGGGTGTCGGTTCTGAACCGACAGGCGGTGCCGAAGCCTCGAAGATAGTCAAGATACTGCTGTATGTGGCCGCTGCTATACTGCTGCTTGTGGTTATGCTGGGTATATCTTTTCTGGTTGCCAAAAATGTCCAGGAAGGTAAATATGAGAAGGACCAGGATGTCGTTGCGGCGCCTCCGCCCCCTCCCATGCATACCTATGAGCTTCCTGCCTTTTCGAAGACCACTGCAGATGCTGAGCCGCATTTTATAAAAATGCAGATATCCCTTGCTTATGAGATGAGTGTCGAATTGAACAGTGAGCTTGTCCGTCGCAAGGATGAAATACAGCATATCGTGAATGTTCTTTTACAGGGAAAGCGATATGATCAACTTGATTCTGTAAGTGATGCCGTAGAGCTTGCGGAAGAAATAAAAGCGCATATAAATGTCCGGCTGATATCCGGAAAGATTAAAGAGGTTTACTTTAAAGAGTTGGTGGTCAACTAACCACGGCGATTGCCTGAGGGTTTATTGCCTATAAACTGGAGGACTGTATGGGTGACGGTTCATTATCCCAAGACGAAATAGATGCTCTATTGCAGGGAGCTGATGATATAGGCGCGATTCCCGGCGCACAGGGTGCTGTTGACAATACAGGCGGTATGGCTGGAGGTGCGCCAAGGGAACAGGATGCCCTCAGGGATGTACTGAATTCGGTTATTGGTGCTGTCGCACCGTCCCTGTCGGGTTATCTGGGCGGTAAGAACCTTTCAATCGGCAATGCGGTTGTTGAAATGAAGACCGCCGACGCGATAAAGGCAGAGCTCGCAGGTCAGTTTGTCCAGGTCTCTATGGACTACAGCGGAGTGCTGAGCGGAAAGAATCTTATTGTATATAGCCTGGCAGATGCGGGATCCATTTCATCACTGATGATGGGGGATGAGTCGGGAACCGCACCGGCTGAATTGACCGAAGCTCACCAGTCTACGATCCAGGAGTTGACTAATCAGCTTCTCTCTTCGATGGCAACCCAGTTTGGCAACAGGCTCGGAGGGGGCGTTAATACAACACCAGCTATGGTTTCTGTTGTCAGCAGCGGTGCTGAACTTCAGGTACCCATGGGCGATGTGGTGAAGGTCACCTTTGATTTGAATATTGAAGGAATTGTACATTCCAAGTTTTATCATATAATGGATGTTAATGTCTCCAACGGCATTACTCAGAGCGGAGGGGCCCCTGCCATGACAATGGGAACTCCTCAGCAGCAGACATACCAGCAGCAGCCCCAGGTGGGAATCAGTCCGGTGAAGTTTCCTCCCCTTGATGAGGGGTTGATTCAGAGTGCTGTAGGGGATATTTCGCTGCTCCTTGACGTTCCCATGACCCTGACGGTTGAACTGGGCCGAACCTCAAAGCTTGTGCAGGAAATTCTCGGTCTTGGTGAAGGTTCAATTATTGAACTGGATAAACTCGCCGGTGAGCCCGTTGACCTTCTGGTAAACGGGAAGCTGATTGCAAAGGGTGAGGTTGTGGTTATCGATGAAAACTTCGGTGTTCGTGTGACCGATATTGTCAGTCCCGATGACAGGCTTACTTCCCTCAATACCTGATAGATCGGGAGGCAGGTATTGGGGAGTTTATATAAAGGAAGAATGAAGAAACTTTAATGAGACATAAGATGCTATGTGACATAACGCTCTTCAGGGTGCTGAAGAGGGGGATACTGCCCGGGGCTATCCTCCTTTTTGCTATTAATGTGGCGGTCTCTCCTCTCTTTTCTGCTCCCGAAGTGAAAAAAGATGCGGCGCCTCAGAAAGAATTAAAGGCCCCGGTAAAGGAAGATAAAGGCAGGGATGAAGGTAAGGAAAAGAAAGCGGGGGCGAAAGAGATAAAACCTCCCGGGAGCGAGTTTAAGGGCGAATTCGGGCCAAAGGCGGAAGAAGAATCTACCGCCTGGATGATTTTTAAGGCAATATTGATACTCGGTACTCTGGTGGGATCTTTTTATTATTTCTTTCGGTATGTGACCAAAAAGACCGGCATCCAGGTGCTGGGGGAAGATGTTATCAAGGTGCTGGCGGTGTCGCCGGTGGGTCAGAATAAATATATCCAGGTTATTGACCTGGCGGGGAAGATTCTTGTTGTGGGTATAACCGACGGGGCCATAAACCTGATAACTGAGGTGACTGACAAAGAAGAAATTGATCGCATCAGACTTCTCGGCTCCCGTGTTGCTCCCGCTGTGGCAGGGGGATTCCAGGAGCTGGTAAGGAAGCAGGTCGGTAAGGTTGTTGACCGGATACATGAAAAAAGCGGCAGGGGTTCTGCTCATGCCTCAGATTATACGTTAGAGGGAGAAAGGGATCTTGATTACCTGAAACTCCAGAAGGACAGACTTAAGAATCTTAACGGGAACTCTCATGAATAAACGGATTGCACAGATAATTCTCCTGATGATGTTTCTGGCGCCTGCGGCGGCTGTTGCCCAGAATGCCGGCGGCGGCGTACGTATGCCTATCCCGAAGATTGCCTTTGATATCGAAGAGGCCGCAGGGCCTAAGGATGTGGCTCTGAGTCTGCAGATACTTTTTCTTTTGACTATATTAACGCTGGCACCTTCGATTGTACTGATGACTACTGCTTTCACCAGGGTGGTGATTGTTCTTGATTTTGTCAAACGGGCACTCTCCCTGCAGCAGATGCCCCCTAATCAGGTTATCGTCGGATTGGCGCTTTTCCTGACTGTTTTTATTATGGCTCCGACATTTACTGAGATCAATGATACGGCACTGCAGCCCTATCTGAAGGGAAAAATTAGTAACGAAAAGTTTTTTACCCGGGGCATGGCGCCCCTTCGGACCTTTATGTTTAAACAGACGCGGGAAAAGGATATCGCGCTTGTTCTTCGACTTGCAAAAATTGAGAATCCAAAAAATCGTAAAGAGGTTCCCAGCTATTGCCTGATTCCCGCATTTATGATTAGTGAATTGAAACGGGCCTTTGAGATAGGTGTATACCTGTTCCTTCCCTTTATTGTTATAGATATGATCGTGGCAAGTGCCTTGATGGCAATGGGGATGATTATGCTTCCCCCTGTTATGATTTCACTTCCTTTTAAAATTATACTTTTTATTCTCGTGGATGGATGGAACCTGCTAACCTATGAGCTGGTCAGGTCCTTTGGGATATAAAAAAATGAGGTTTGAAAATGACTGATGTAATCGTTATTAAGGTTTTACGTGAATCACTCATGACGGTTCTCATTGTTTCTGCGCCCATACTTGGTATCGGTATGATCGTTGGGCTTGTAGTGGCAATTTTCCAGACAACTACATCGATACAGGAACAGACCCTGACCTTTATACCGAAGATCGTGGCTATTTTTATGTCGATTGTTATTTTTGCTTCATGGATTATACGAACACTGGTGAATTATACCTATAAGATTTTTGCAATGATTGAGAAAATCGGAGTGAGTTGATGGAGTACTTCGTTAACCATTTTCAGGTCTTTCTCCTGGTTATGGTTAGGCTCAATGCCATGATTATTGTTGCCCCGTTTTTTTCAAGCGGTGTAATACCTGTCAGGCTGAAGGCCCTTCTGGCATTTTTAATTGCCCTTGTAATATTTCCTGCAATTGCTTCAAAGGGCTTTAACGTGTCAGGAAATATGGGCGTTTACTATTTGATGATAATTCGCGAAGTCGCGACAGGCATATATCTTGGCTTTCTGGTTTCGATTATTTTTTCTGCCTTTCAGCTTGCGGGGCAGTTCTTTGCTGTACAGATCGGATTTGGAATGAGTGAAGTTCTTGATCCCCTTGGTCAGGTTTCCATCCCGCTGGTGGGGCAGCTGAAGAACCTGATCGGACTTCTGGTCTTTCTTGCTATGGATGGGCATCATTTTCTTATTGAAGCCATCTACCGGTCTTATGAGCTTGCGCCGGTTTTAAGCATGGATGTTTCGTCGACGGGGAAGCTGTTTCAGTATCTGATGTATTCCTTCAGCGGTATGTTTATTGTTGCCCTGAAAATAGCATTACCTGTTATAGGAGTAATTTTTCTTATTTCTGTCAGTATGGGGGTTCTTGCGAAGGCGGCGCCCCAGATGAATATTATGATGCTCGGGTTTCCTCTTAAGATTATTGTTGCCTTTGGGATCATGCTGCTTATTTCGCCGCTTATTGTGCGGATAATGCATGTTTCCCTTGAGCGTACCTTTACTTTTGTGACACGGGTGCTTCATTTCTGGCCCATGTAGAGCAGCCGACCCTTCGGGGTTTTATGTGAAAATGAAAGAATTTCTGAATATATATTATGACCATGCCGTGTCTGTTCCTGGTGGCTTTGTCTTTGACCTGCAGCTCTTTGCGGCAGAAGATGAAGGCAGAACCGAAGAGCCGACTGAGAAGAAAATTCGTGAGGCACGGGAAAAGGGCCAGGTTGCTAAAACCCAGGAACTCGGCACGACCCTCGTGGTGCTTTTCGGCATGCTCGTGGTGTTTGTTTTCAGTTCGTGGATATACGGATCGCTTGAGGAGATTATGAAGTATTATCTTTCTTCCTTTTCGTCTCTTTCGGTAACCAGCAAAAACATACAGCTTGAGTTGATGAATATTATTTTTGAGTCAGCAAAGTTACTTTTTCCGATTTTTCTTGCTGTTATGATCGCCGGGGTGGTGGGAAATGTTGTGCAGGTCGGCTTTCAGGTAACCACCCATCCCCTCAAATGGGACTGGACTAAAATAAAATTTGACCCGGCAACCATCATGAAAAAGGTTCTTTTTTCAAAGCAGGTGGGAATGAATCTTTTTAAATCAATTTTCAAGGTTCTCACTATCGGCCTGGTGGCATACCTGATAATTGCAAATGATTTTGATTCGATACTCGGGACTCCTGATCTGTCGATTGCCCTGGCCTTAAAAATGATACTGCTGAGTGGTTTGAAAATAATCATATGGACCTCAATTATTCTTCTGGCCCTCTCTGTGCCGGATTATTATTTCCAGAAACGGGAATTTTTAGATTCATTGAAAATGACTAAACAGGAATTAAAGGAAGAATACAAAGAGACCCAGGGTGACCCCCATATGCGGGCCCGTATGCGGGAGATGCAACGGGATATTGTAATGAAGAACATGGTACATGAAGTTCCAAAGGCAGATGTTGTTGTTACCAATCCGACGCATTTTGCCGTTGCTCTTCAGTATGATGACAGTTTGATGGAAGCCCCGACGGTGATTGCAAAGGGTGTAGACAGTATTGCTCTGCGTATCAGGCAGATAGCCCGGGATAATGATGTGGCAATGATTGAGAACCGGCCCCTTGCCCAGCAGCTCTACAGGGATGTGGAAATAGGAGACATAATACCGGAAGATCTCTTTTATGCGGTTTCCCTGGTCTATGGTGAGCTTTATAAGAAAAAGAAATTCCGGAAAGCAATATAAGCGCAGGGATGAAAATTTATGGCTGAAGAGAAAAAAAGAAATTTTTCACTGCCTGGAGATACCTCCTGGATGCAGAAGTCCGATCTCCTTGTGGGCATCGGAATTATTGCAGTGGTGGCAATGCTTGTTATTCCATTGCCGACGATAATCCTTGACATGCTTATGGCCGTGAGCATCATGATTGGTCTGCTGGTTTTAATGATTGTCATGTTTGTGAACCGCTCTTTTGACTTTTCGATTTTTCCATCTCTTCTTTTGGTGACTACAGTTTTCAGGCTTGCCTTGAATGTATCATCAACCCGGCTTATTCTTCTCGATGGAGCAGCCTTTGACGGGAAAATTATTAAGACCTTTGGAAATTTTGTTGTCGGCGGTAATTATGTCGTCGGTTTTATCGTATTTATTGTTCTCGTAGCGGTACAGTTTATGGTAATCACCAAGGGTGCCACACGGACCGCTGAAGTTGCCGCACGATTTACCCTTGATGCCATGCCGGGCAAACAGATGAGTATTGACTCTGATGTGGCAAACGGGCTTCTTTCTGAAGAGGACGCGAAGATTCGCCGTGAGGAAATCAGGCAGGAAGCTGATTTTTACGGTGCCATGGATGGTGCGTCGAAGTTTGTCCAGGGTGATGTAAAGGTCGGGATTGTTATTACTTTTATAAATATTATCGGCGGTTTTGTTGTCGGAATGGTTATCCGGGGTGAGCCCTTTGATGTAGCACTGAAGACCTACACCCTTCTGAGTATTGGTGACGGACTCGTGAGCCAGATTCCTTCCCTTCTGATTACTACCGCAACGGGTATCATTGTTACCCGCGCTGTATCGGACAACAATATGGGCGATCAGATGGCTGAGCAGCTCGGGGCACATCCCCGAGCCCTCTTTATCACCGCCGGTGCTCTTGCTGTTTCGATTTTAATTCCGGGGATGCCCAAGTTTTCACTTCTGTTTCTGGCAGCGGGACTGGCGGGAATGGGGTATATTCTTCTTCAAAACCAGCAGGATGAAGAAGTCCAGTCGGCACGGAAGGTTGAAGAAGCGGCCATGAAGGACCATAAGCCTGAATCAGTACTGCCTCTCATCCAGGTCGATCCCCTTGAGGTAGAGATAGGCTATAACCTGATACCCCTGGTTGACCCCGATCAGGGTGGAACCCTTCTTGACCGAATCACTAATATACGGCGGCGCAGTGCCCTCGACATGGGGCTTGTGGTTCCGCCTATTCGTATTCGTGACAACATGGAGCTTGAACCTGAAATTTACTCAATTTTAATAAAGGGTGTGGAAGTTGGAAGGGGCATTCTCCAGGTCGGACGCCTCATGGCCATGGACCCGGGAGATCTTGTCGATAAAATCGAAGGTGATGAATTCGTTGAGCCGGTATTTGGTCTCAAGGCAATCTGGATTGATACTGAGGCGAGGGATATGGCTGAAAACCGCGGGTATACTGTGGTTGACTGTCCTACTATCATTGCAACTCATCTGACTGAAATCATTAAGAAGCATGCTGATGAAATCCTTGGACGTCAGGAAGTTAAACAGCTTATTGATAACCTGAAGAGTGATTATTCTGCCGTTGTTGATGAAGTGGAAGAAAAGAAACTTTCTCTCGGAGATATTCAGCGCATTCTTCAGAATCTTCTCAGGGAACGGGTATCAATACGGAATATGCTCACTATCATGGAGAGCGTTGCCAGCTTTGCTGATCATACCCGTGATCCTGGACTTCTTACCGAGTATGTCCGGGGTTCCCTGGCTCGGCAGATCACCAGCAGTCATGTTGACGGAGAAAATAATCTTCATGTTATCACTGTCGACCCGGAAATTGAATCAATAATCAGAAGTGCCATTCACGAAGATCCTGTAGAGGGAAGAATACTCGCCCTTGATCCTGACAGTCATAACAGGATTGCCTCATCACTTGTTGACGCCTTCACCAGGTCAAGGGATATGGGTTACAGTCCGGTATATCTTGTTTCGCCGCAAATCAGAAGTGTACTCTTCTCACTGCTTGAACGGGAGATTCCCGTTCCGGTAGTGCTTTCGTATAATGAAATTTCCAGTGCCGTGAAAGTAAATGTGGTGGTTTCCGCACTGCTTTCCTCGGCAGCATAATGAAGGAGTGTAAATATGAAATATGTTAAGATCAGGGCAAAAGATTACAACGAAGCCATGCAAAAATTGAGAACTGAATATGGCGATGATGCGATTCCTATCAGCCATAAATACAAGAAGGATGGGGGATTCTTCAACTCAAAGCTCTTCGCGAAGGAAGTGGTAGAATTAACTGCCGGTGTCCAGGAGAAGCGTGTTACCCCAAGAAACAGCGTGACAAGCAGAAACATTGATGTTACAGTAGGAGATACTCCGTCACGGGCAGGCGGCAATGATGCAATGAACCGCCTTAAGTCGGCCCTTGAGCGTCACGGTACGGGAGAAGAAAAGGAGAGCACCCTTGATTCTTTGAATAAGGCCATTGATTCAATGAATGATAACCTGAACGGCATGAAAGCCTCTGGTTCTGAAGTAAAGCCTGTTTGTGAGGGGGGCCCTGTAAATAGAGAACCGGTTGCTGCAAAAACAGTGGCTGAAGGGCCCGGGAAAGAAGCTGCTGGTGGAGGAGTCGAAAGGTTTGAAAAAGAGTTTTCTGAGTTGAAGTCAACCCTGAATAAACTGATTGTGGATAAAGAAAGGGGAAAGGGGGCACTGGCTGAATCCGGTCAATCGGATCCGATGATGGAGAAATATTCAAATATTCT
>CAZPEK010000034.1:0-15384 GCA_964585555.1 uncultured Leptospirales bacterium
CAGTGTCAAAGTTAACAGGACAACGGATACGAGTAAAGTTGAGATCCTTCGATGCAAAGCTGTTGGATCAGTCAGCAGAAAAGATTGTAGCTACTACAAACAGAAGTGGAGCGAAGATAGCAGGGCCCGTGCCTCTGCCCACCAAGATCGAAAAATTTTGTGTTCTTCGTTCGCCCCATGTCAATAAAAAGTCTCGAGAGCAGTTTGAAATTCGAACCCACAAGAGGCTTATTGATATTATTGATCCCAATTCTGATACTGTTGAAGCTTTGATGAAACTCGAGCTTCCGGCCGGTGTTTCTGTAGATATTAAGTCTTAAGCAGTTTCGTATTTATATTAAAATATTAAAGAATTACTTGATTTGAAAATTCTCAGGTTACTACTGAAGAAGATATACTAGTGGTTAAACGGGTTAACGTGATGAAAAAAGCACTGATAGGAAAGAAAATAGGGATGACCCAATTCATTCAGGAAGATGGAACTGCTGTTCCTGTCACTGTTTGTGAACTCGGTCCCTGTGTTATTGTGCAAAAGAAAACAGATGAAAAAGACGGATATTCAGCGTTAAAGCTCGGATACCAGGATACTAAAGAACATCGTCTTACGTCACCAGTGCTGAAAGATTTACAAAAAAAGGGGCTGACTCCCAAGAAAGTCCTTAAAGAAGTAGATCTTTTTGATGAAGGACTTGAAGTAGGAAGCACAATAGATTGCTCAATTTTTAATGAAGAAGATGTTGTCCAGGTAACTGGAATATCTAAGGGCCGTGGATTCGCCGGTGTTATTAAGCGTCATGGTTTTAGCGGTGGCCGAATGACTCACGGTTCTCACTTTCACAGGGCTCCTGGTTCAATCGGTGCATGTGCATATCCTGGAGAAGTTTGGAAAGGGCAAAAAATGCCGGGACATTATGGAACACAGAAAACTACTGTTAAGAATTTGAAGATAGTTAAAGTGCTTCAGGATAAAAACATAGTACTTATTAAAGGTGCTGTCCCCGGAACGAGAAATTCTATTATCACTGTAAGAGAAAAATAGTCGAACAGGTATCGAGCGATGAAAATTGATAAATACTCAAAAGACGGAAAAGTAGTTGGTCAGGTTGATCTGGCCGATGAAGTTTTTAATTCCGAAGTCAACGATGTTCTAATATACGAACTGATAAAAGCTGCAAATGCTAATCTGAGACAGGGAACCCATAAGACGAAAGAAAGAGCTGAAGTCCGCGGAGGCGGAACAAAGCCCTGGCGACAGAAAGGTACAGGTCGGGCACGAGCTGGTACTACAAGATCTCCTCTCTGGGTTGGCGGTGGTGTAGTCTTTGGACCACGGGTTCGCAGCTACCGTACGGATTTACCGAAAAAAGTAAAGAAGGCGGCATATCGTTCTCTTTTTTCTCTTAAGCAAAAAGAAGGAAGCCTTAAAGTTCTTGAAGATATAAATGTTGATGGCAAAACAAAAGAAATGGCAGCTATTGGTAAAGCACTTGAAATCAATAAAGGTGTTTTAATAACTGATAACGAAGATAATCTGTTGAAGCGTGCTATACGGAATATTCCCTGGTTTACATACAACAATGTAAAAAGAATTTCCAGCAGAGACATCTTTTATTCAAAAGAAATCGTTATCACAGAAAGCGCCGTGAAATTTTTGAATGAGCAGTATGCGAAGGCAGGAAAATAATGAATTCAAATGATATCCTGATCAGGCCTATTATTTCTGAGAAAACAACAGGAATGATGGAACTGAATAAATATGTTTTCGAAGTTTCTATGAAATCAAACAAATTGATGGTCCGAAGGGCTCTTAAAGAACTTTTCGGAGTTCAGCCTGAAAAGATTAATATTATGCGTGTTAGAGGAAAGAAGAAAAGAATCCGGTATCAGGTTGGTACCACCTCTGCATGGAAAAAAGCTATTGTTACTTTGAAAGACGGTGACAAGATAGATATTTTTGAAGCTCAGTAAGATTTTAAGCCTGAGAACCAGGAAAGCAACAGGAAATTAAAAATGGCAATTAAAAAATTTCGACCAATTACACCAGCATCAAGATATAAGACCGTTCTTGATTTTTCTGAACTGACTACCGATAAGCCTGTTAAATCTCTTACAAAAGGGAAAAAGGAAAATGCAGGTAGAGGACACAAGGGTCAGATTTCGGTCAGAAGAAGAGGTGGGGGTCACAAGCGTAGATACCGTACCATTGATTTTAAAAGAAACAAGTATGATATCGAAGGAAGAGTCGCAACTATCGAGTATGATCCTAATCGATCTGCAAACATTGCTTTGATTAATTATATTGATGGTGAAAAAAGATACATTATTTCTCCTGCTGGCTTGAAAGTCGGCGATAAAATTATGTCAGGAGAAAAAGTTGAAATCAAGCCTGGGAACGCAATGCCCATGGATAAAATACCCCTCGGTTCTGACATATTTAACATTGAGATGACCAGGGGAAAGGGTGGACAGCTTGTCCGCTCTGCCGGCACTTCAGCAGTACTTACAGCGAAGGAAGGTAACTACTGTCTTGTTAAACTTCCTTCAGGTGAAATTCGAAAAGTTCATAAAGACTGTTATGCAACTTACGGAGAAGTCGGAAACAAGGATCATCAGAATATTACAATCGGTAAAGCCGGAAGAACCAGATGGCTGAAAAGACGTCCCAAGGTTCGTGGTGTAGCAATGAATCCAATTGATCACCCAATGGGTGGTGGAGAAGGAAAATCTTCTGGTGGTGGCCATCCGGTCTCTCCTACAGGTGTTCCTTCAAAAGGATATAAAACACGGAAAAAACATAAATACAGCGATAAATACATAGTTAAGAGAAGGAAATAAATATGGCACGATCAGTTAAAAAAGGCCCCTTTATTGACATTAAACTTTATAAAAAGATTCAGGGAATGAATGCTTCTAATTCAAAGAAAGCAATAAAAACCTGGTCGAGAAGATCTACTATTTTTCCTGAAATGATTGGTCATACATTGATGGTTCACAATGGGAAAAATTTTGTACCTGTATATGTTTCTGAAAACATGGTAGGCCACAAACTGGGAGAATTCTCCCCAACCCGGACTTATCGAGGGCATACCAGTAAAGATGATAAAATTGCAAAAAGGAAGAAGTAATGGAATCTGTAGCTTTTTCAAAAAATAATCGTGTGTCAGCCAGTAAGGCTCGTCTGGTTGCAAATGAAATCAGGGGATATTCATTACCGGAAGCTCTTGATGTGCTGAAGGCAATGCCGCAAAAATCGGCAAACCTGATTCTTAAAACCCTGTATTCTGCAGGTGCAAACGCAAAATATAAAGATCCTAATATAATTGAAGAAAAACTTTATATTAAGAAAATTTGTATTGACGAAGGTCCTACTCTAAAGCGTTTTAGACCTCGTGCCCGTGGGCGAGCATCAAGAATTAGAAAACGAACGAGCAGCATACTGATCGTGTTATCAGACGAAAACTAGGTGAAAGGATAGATTTATGGGTCAGAAGGTAAATCCAATAGGAATCAGGCTGGGAATCACCAGAACATGGGATTCAATCTGGTATGAAGATAAACGAGGTTATGTTAAAAATCTTCATGAAGATTTCGCGATAAAAAAATATATCGGAAAAACCAGAAAAAACGCCGGTATTGCAAGAATTACAATTGAAAGATTTCCAGATCGAGTAAACGTAAATATTAATGCAGCGAGACCGGGAGTTCTTATTGGAAAAAAAGGAGTTGATATCGAAGCACTTAAAAAAGAGCTTCAGAAAATCGCTTCTAAGAATGTCTATATCAATATAATAGAAGTGAAAAAACCGGAAAAAAATGCGAAGCTGATTGCCGAACAGATAGCTTCACAATTAGAAGGTAGATTCCCCTACCGAAGAGCTGTTAAGCAGGCAATAACAAATGCCATGAGGAGCGGCGCACAGGGAATTAAGATTGTAATTTCAGGTCGACTTAACAACGCTGAAATGGCCAGAACTGAATCTTATAAAGACGGAAGAATTCCGCTTCATACGCTAAGGGCAGACATAGATTACGGAACAGCTGAATCCCTTACATCCTTTGGTATAACCGGAATTAAAGTATGGATATATAATGGAAATGTCCTGTCAAATGCACAGGAAAATGAAGAAGATAAATACACTGTTAAAAGAAAAACCAAGTAACAGTGTGAACTGAAAGGTAATTTGCCATGTTAATGCCAAAAAGAGTCAAATATAGAAAAATTCAACGCGGAAGAAGCAAGGGAATTGCAACCAGGGGTTCTACGATTGCATTCGGAGAATTTGCCCTTAAAACTGTCGAAACTGGAAATATTACCAGCAGACAAATTGAGGCCGCTCGTGTTGCCATTTCAAGAAAGGTTAAGAGAGGGGGGAAATTGTGGATTAGAATTTTCCCTAATACTCCATTCACTAAAAAACCTGCTGAGACCCGAATGGGAAAAGGTAAGGGTAATCCTGAAGGTTGGATTGCACCTGTGAAACCTGGAAAGATAATGTTTGAAATCGCCGGTGTAGATGAAGACATGGCTAGAGAAGCCTTTAAAAGTGCTTCAAATAAACTTCCGGTAAAAACAAAATTTATATCTATAAATAAGTAATTTGAAGGAATCGGGAAATGAAAGGTAAACTCGAAGAATTAACAATAGAAGAAATTGACAAGAGTCTTGTCGATTCAAAAGAAGAATTAAGAAAAGAAAGATTTCTTTCGGTGACCAGCAAAGTTGATGACCCAAAGAAAATTCGAGAGCTTAAAAGGCATATTGCGAGAATACTGACGCTAAAAAATGAATATAAGCTCGGCATAAGGACTAAGTAGGAAAACTGGAGTAATTAGGATATCATGGAATCAAGAAGGAAACAGCTAATCGGAAAAGTCGTCAGTAATAAGATGAATAAAACAGTGGTCGTTGAAATTGAAAATCTTGTTATGCATTCTCTTTACAAAAAATCTGTTCGGAGAAGCAAAAAGGTTAAAAGTCACGATGAAAAAAATGAATGTTCAATCGGAGATACTGTAAAGATTGAAGAGACAAGACCTCTGTCTAAAGATAAACGATATAGACTCGTTGAAATTGTTGAAAAAGTAAAATAGAGGCCGAAAATGATACAAGTAGAAACAATGCTTGATGTAGCTGATAATAGTGGTGTACGTAAAGTGCAGTGTATTAAAATTCTTGGTGGTTCAAAGAGACGCTACGCATCTGTTGGAGATATAATAGTTGTTGCGGTTAAAGACTCACAACCTTCATATGGTCTTAAAGATTCAACAGGAAAAAAAGTTCATACTAAGGCAGTTTTGAAAGCTGTTGTGGTCAGAACTAAAAAAGCAGTTCGAAGAAAAGATGGTACTTATATTAAATTTGATGATAATGCAGTCGCTATAATTGATGCCAAAGGAGAACCAAAAGGCTCACGTATTTTCGGACCAGTTGCCCGGGAACTGCGTGAAAAGAATTTTTTAAAAATTGTATCGCTTGCTCCTGAAGTTCTTTAAAGGTAATGAAAATGAAAACGAAATTAAAAACCAACGATCAGGTAGTTGTCATTTCCGGTGCAGATAGAGGAAAGAGAGGCAAAGTTCTAGCTGTGAGCGCAAAAAACAGTAAAGTTATAGTTGAAGGCGTGAATAAAAAGAATAAATTTATCAAAGCTTCCCAGGAAAATCCAAAGGGTGGAATGATAACACGAGAATATCCCGTGAACCTCTCAAATGTTATGTTTTTTTGTGATAAATGCAAAAAAGGCGTAAGAGTTCAAAAAGGCACAACTGAAGGGAAAGATAGTGGAAGAACCTGTAATAAATGCGGTAAGAGTATTGATAAGTAGGTAATTATAAAATGACTGCCAGATTAAAAGAAGAATATCAAAAAAGTGTTAAAGACAGCCTTCATAAAGAGTTTAGTTATAAGTCTGCTATGCAGATTCCTAAACTCGAAAAGATTGTTTTAAATGTTGGTATGGGTGAGGCTCACTCGAATACTAACGGTTTAAATGCAGTAATTGATGAGTTGTCTACGATAACGGGGCAAAAGGCCGTAAAGACTGTAGCCAAAAAGTCTATTGCTAACTTTAAAATTCGTGATGGATATGATGTTGGATGCAGAGTAACGCTTCGTGGTGAAAGAATGTACGAGTTTCTTGATAGACTGATAAACGTATCATTGCCGCGAGTAAGGGACTTTAAGGGGTTGTCGCCAAAATCATTTGATGCGTTTGGGAATTATAATTTTTCAGTAAAAGAACAGATTATTTTCCCCGAAATTAATTTTGATAAAGTTGATGCTATTCATGGAATCAATATTACAATCGTTACTACGGCAAAAACCAAAGATGAAGCGTATGCTTTATTGAGAGGTTTTAATATGCCATTTAGAGCGTAGGAGTAATAAAGTGGCAAAAAAAAGTATTGTTGCAAAACACAAGAGGCCAGGTAAGTTTAAAGTAAGAGAGTACAATCGATGTGCTATCTGCGGAAGGCCCAGAGGTTATATGCGAAGATTTGACATGTGTAGAATTTGTTTTCGTAAGCTTGCAAGCGAAGGACAGATTCCCGGCGCAACTAAATCTTCTTGGTAAACTATTATGAGTGAAATATTATCACATTCTACTTGGAGCGGGAAAGAAAGATGAGTGGAGTTACAGATCCTATAGCTGATATGCTGACGAGAATAAGAAATGCTGTTCATGCGAGTCATTTTAAGGTAGATATACCTTCGTCAAAAATGAAAGTAGCAATAGCCAAAATTCTCAAAGATGAAGGCTTTATAAAAAATTATAAAATGCTTGATTCGGCAACGAAACAAAAAATACTTCGAATTTATTTGAAGTATCCGTCTCCTGACGAATCTGCTATTATTAATCTTAGAAGAATAAGCAAACCTGGCAGAAGAGTTTATATAAAAGCTGAAGAACTTAAGCCGGTTTATAACAATATAGGTGTTTGGATACTTTCTACATCTAGAGGTGTTATCACCAACAAGGCGGCTAAAAAGCTTAATGTTGGTGGAGAAGTTATTTGCGAAATATTTTAATAATAATAAAAGAAGTGAGTAGTCATGTCTAGAATAGGTAAAAATCCGATTAATGTTCCTGATAATGTTACGATAGATATCAAAGACAGGGTCATCGCTGTTAAGGGCCCTCTTGGCGAAGATAGTCTTGAAGTACTTGAAGGCGTAACTATCAGTGTGAACGATAAAGTAATTACGATAGGGACTGAAAGTGATGATAAGCAGTTGGCTGCTTATCAAGGACTATTTAGATCCTTAATCAACAACATGGTTGTTGGGACGTCCCAGGGATTTGAAAAAGACCTCGAGATAATAGGTGTCGGATACAGAGCTAACCAGCAGGGAGAAAATATCCAGTTTCAACTTGGTTATTCACATCCCATCTTATTTGAAGCACCTGCCGACATTAAGCTTGAGGCAGTTGAAGCAACTAAGGTAAAGGTTAAAGGTATCAACAAGCAGGCTGTGGGGCAGGTCGCTGCAAACATAAGAAAATTAAGACCGCCAGAACCTTATAAAGGTAAAGGCATACGTTATAAAGATGAATATGTCAGGAGAAAGGCCGGTAAAGCAGGTAAATAGTCATGGAAAAACTGAAACTGAAAAAAAAGAAACTTCAGAGACGCAAATACAGCATCAAAAAGAAGCTTCGAGCGCAAAAAGGAAAGCTTCGTCTCTGTATTTCTAAAACCAATAAAAACTTTTACGCACAAATTATTGACGATGATAAGGGCCATACACTTGTTGGTGTGTCGACTCTTTCTGCTGACTTAAAAGACGAGAAAGTCACGGGAAATGTTGCCGCAGCAAAAGCCCTTGGAAAAGTTCTGGCCGAGAAGGCAGTAGCTCAGGGAATAAAAAAGGTAATATTTGATCGAAACGGAAATCTTTACCATGGTAAGATAAAAGCATTTGCTGATGCTGCTCGCGAAAATGGACTGGAATTTTAGGAGATTTATATTATGAAAATAAAGCGTCATAAAGCAAATACAGATGGTATTGAACTTACTGAAAAGATTGTTACAATCAATCGTGTCGCTAAAGTCGTAAAAGGTGGTCGAAGATTTTCCTTTAACGCCCTTGCAGTGGTTGGAGATGGGAATGGCCATGTTGGTGTCGGCTTTGGTAAAGCTAATGAAGTTCCAGATGCAATCGATAAAAGTAAGGAAGATGCAAAGAAAAACGTTTATAGAGTTAATTTGAAGAAAAACACCATTCCTCATGAAGTGATTGGAAAGTTTAAATCTGCAAAGGTTATTCTTAAACCAGCCGCACCAGGTACGGGAATTATTGCCGGGGCAACTGTTCGAGCAGTTGTGGAGAGAGCCGGAATTGGTGATATACTGACTAAATCACAGGGTTCAAGGAATCCAATAAATATTGTTAAATCGCCACTTGATGGTTTGCTTCAATTGAGAAGTTTTGAAGAAGCTGCCAGTAAAAGAGATATTTCAATTTCAAAATTATTCGAATAGTAGGATATTAGCATGGCTAATAAATTAAAAGTAAAACAGATACGAAGCGCAATTTCTACAAAACCAAAACAGAGAGCTACCTTGAGAGCCCTCGGTTTAAGAAAAATGAATGCAGAGCGTGTTCATGACGACAACGATGTAATTCGAGGAATGATATTCGTGGTAAGTCATTTAGTTGAAGTAGAAGAATTGAATGGATAGTGAGAATACTGTTATGGAAAGATACGAAATAAAGAAGCCAGAATATATTAAAACCCGAAAAAGAGTCGGTCACGGACGTGGTTCAGGTTCTGGAAAAACATGTGGACGTGGTCAGGATGGGCAAAAAAGTCGGTCAGGTAGCAGTCGGAGACCATGGTTTGAAGGTGGCCAGATGCCTCTTCAAAGACGGGTGCCTAAACGTGGTTTTAATAATATTTTTAAGAAACAATTCCAGCTTGTAAATGTATCACAACTTGAAAAAATATCTGATAGTGAAATAACACCAGAAGTTCTTCTGAAAAATGGACTCATTAAAGATAGTACAAAACTTGTAAAAGTTCTTGGAAATGGGGAACTGGCAAAATCTTTTAAAGTGTCTGCAGATGCATTTTCTCAAACTGCTATAGATAAAATTAAAAAAGCAGGTGGAGATATTACAGTAAGAGAGCTTCCTTCTAAAGAAGAAGCATCAGGTTCTACTGAATAGTTATTTAAGGTTAAACAATGTCAAATGCAGTAGTAAATATTTTTAAGATTCCTGAGTTAAGAAAACGAATACTCTTTACTATATTTGTACTGGTAGTGTATCGTATAGGAGCGCATATTCCTATTCCCGGGATAAATGTTGAAGCCCTAAAAACCTATTTTACGGAAGTTCAGGGCGCCGGTTTTATGGAGTTTTTTGATCTCTTTTCAGGTGGAGCTCTTAAAAGATTTACTATTTTTGCACTTGGTATAATGCCATATATCTCATCATCTATTATTATTGACCTTCTAAAGGTTGTCTTCCCTTATCTGGAGAATCTTTCTAAGGAAGGAGCCGAAGGGCAGAAAAAATTGAGTCTTTATACTCGTTATGGTACTGTGCTGTTATGTGTATTTCAATCTTTTGCTCTTACTGTGTGGATGAAGTCAATGGAAACCAGAGCCGGAGGAAAGGTTGTACCTTCTGATTCTGGAATAACTTTCGTTATTGTATCGGTAATTGCCATAACTACTGGTACCATGGTGCTAATGTGGCTTGGAGAAATCATTACTGAAAGAGGTATTGGGAATGGTATTTCTCTGATAATTATGGGTGGTATTATTGTAAGAGCCCCGCAGGCTGTAGCTCAAACGATGAAAAAGATTTCTGACACCGGAGAACCGATTGTTGGAATAATATTAGTGGGTATTTTCCTTCTAGTAATAGCAGCCTCAATTTTATTGACTCTTGGAGCACGGAGAATACCTGTACAATATGGCAAAAAAATGGTGGGGAGAACGGCGGTTCAACAGCCTGCTCAGTTTATACCACTAAAGGTAAATGCAGCAGGAGTAATACCCATCATTTTCGCTTCTGCTTTATTGATGTTTCCTTCTCAGATAATCAATATGTTACAATTAACCAAATTTGAATATCTGAATAAGATACAATACTGGCTTGCACCGGGGCAGGTACCTTACATGGTTGTCTATGCAGGATTAATTATATTTTTCTGCTTCTTTTATACAGCAATTAGATTTAATCCGGTTGACATCGCAGACAATCTAAAAAAATATGGTGGCTTCATTCCAGGTATTCGACCTGGGCAGAATACAACAGATCATTTAACTGAGATTTTAAATAAGATCACCCTGTCTGGTGCTATATTTCTTGCTCTTATTGCAGTAGTGCCTGATTTTATTATACGGATCTGGCCAGAACAGGTAGCACCTGAAATGGCTTATTTATTCGGAGGTACTTCACTGCTTATTATAGTTGGAGTTGCACTGGATACATTAAAACAAATTGAGTCTCAGCTTTTAATGAGACACTATGATGGATTTATAAAGAATAAGAATATAAAAGGAAGGAAGTAGTCTTTCTTTATCGAGAGTTTTTATGGCAAAAGAAGATCCCATTGAAGTCGAAGGAATAGTAGTAGAGCCATTACCGAATGCAATGTTTCGCGTTAAACTCGACAATGGACATCTTGTGCTGGCACATATATCAGGAAAGATGCGTATGCATTACATTAGAATACTTGCTGGTGACAGGGTGACTGTAGAGCTATCACCCTATGATCTCAAAAGGGGAAGAATAGTATATCGTTCAAAGTAAAATATCTTACTGGATATTGAGGGATGACATTACTTTAAGAGGTTTAGAATGAAAGTTAGAGTATCAGTAAAAAAAATGTGTAGCGATTGTCATGTCATCAAGCGACATGGTGTTGTCAGGGTTATCTGTAAAAATCCTCGACATAAGCAGCGACAAAAATTAAGAACGACTAAAAAGCACTAGATTAAAGAGGGAATATGGCTAGGATTGCAGGTGTTGATTTACCTAATAATAAGAAAATTGAGATAGCTCTTACCTATATTTATGGAATTGGTCCGACTACTTCAAAAAAGATTGTCACCGATGCAAAGGTTGATCCTGAACGGCGTGTTAAGGATTTAACTGATGAAGAAATTAATCAGATTCGACAGACTATTGATAGTTCAGCCAAGGTTGAGGGTGACCTTAGAACCGAACATGCAATGAATATAAAGCGTCTAATGGATATAGGATGTTATCGTGGGCTTCGTCACAGGCGAGGTCTTCCCGTTAGAGGACAAAATACCAAGAATAATGCCAAAACCCGTAAAGGAAACCGGAAAGCCGCTGTTGGCAGGAAAAGGAAGTAAGGAGTAAACGGTGAAACAGAAGAAAACCAAGAAGAAAGAAAAAAAGAATATTCCTATAGGGCGTGCCTACATAAGGGCCACCTATAATAATACTATAATCACATTAACTGATATGCAGGGTAATGTGATATCATGGGCAACTGCTGGTGGAGAAGGTTTTAAAGGGTCTCGTAAATCAACTCCTTTTGCCGCTCAGATGGCAGCAAAATCAGCAGCCCAGAAAGCGATGGATAATGCAGGTCTAAAATCTGTTGAAGTTTTCGTAAAAGGGCCTGGAATTGGTAGAGAAGCAGCTATTCGATCTCTTTTTCAAACAGGAATAACCGTCACGAAAATAAAGGATGTTACTCCTGTACCGCATAATGGCTGCAGACCAAAAAAACGCAGAAGAGTTTAAGGGAGATAACCGGAAATGGCTAAATATACAGGTCCAAGTTGTAAACTATGCAGAAGGGAAATGCAACCCCTTATGTTAAAAGGCCAGCGATGCCTTACCGATAAATGTCCAATTAAGGGTAAGAAAAAATATCCTCCCGGACCGCCCAGAAAAAGAAGGGCTAAAATGTCAGATTATGCAGTTCAGCTTCGCGAAAAACAAAAAATTAAAAGAAGTTATGGAATGCTGGAGAAGCAGTTTAAACTATTTTTTGAAAGAGCAAATAGAATGAAAGGGGTCACTGGTGATAACCTCCTCTCTCTACTCGAACGAAGACTTGATAATGTGGTTTATAGAATGGGATTTGCATCTTCAAGATCACAGGCCAGGCAGCTGGTTCAACATAAACATATTGTTGTAGATGGAGTAGTAGTTGATATTCCATCATTTTCTGTTAAAGAAAATAATGTTATAGAAATTAGAGAAAAGTTTAAAGAGAATGCAATACTTGAGGATTCAATTAAGCTTTCAAAAGCTGTAGACTCAATTCCTGAATGGGTAGAAGTTGATTTTGAGAAAAAATCAGGCAAGATTGTCAGAATTCCTGTCAGGTCTGATGTAGTGGCTGATTTTAATGAACAATTAGTAGTCGAACTCTTCTCTAAATAGAGTCTGACGATTTTAGTATGTATAATCACTTATTTCGGGGTAGAGGGCTGGAGCCCTCTTTCTCAGTAAGTCATAGATTTACATGTTATTTTCCCATACTGTGTCTTAACTGATTCACGGAGGTAACAATGGCCCCAAGAAACCTGTTAAAGGGCTTCAAAAGACCGAGTAAAATTGTTTTTGAACATGAAGAACTGAAACCTTTTTTCGGTAGATTTATTGCCGAACCTTTTGAAAGGGGTTACGGTTTAACAATAGGAAATTCACTGAGACGAGTTTTGCTTTCTTCTATTGAGGGAGCCGCTATAACGGCTATCAAAATTGAAGGAGTACCTCATGAATTTGATACTATTGATGGTGTCTACGAAGATGTCACAAGAGTTATTCTAAATCTTAAAAAACTTTGCTTTAAATATGAAGGGGAGATGCCAAAAGTTCTCCATATCATTAAAAAAGGTGAAGGAAGTCTGACTGGTGCAGATTTTGATGTCGATCCCGATGTTGAGGTTATGAACAAAGATTTGATTATAGCTACGTTGAATGGCGAAGCTAATATCGATATGGAAGTTCAGGTTGAGAGGGGGCGTGGTTATGTTCCTTCTGAAATGAACAAGCCAAACACCGAAACAATTGGTGTTATCCCAATCGACTCATTGTTTTCTCCGATTCAAAAGGTAAATGTTCGAGTTGAAGATACCCGGGTTGGACAAAGAACTGACTATGATAAGCTTATCATGGAAGTATGGACAGATGGATCTATCACACCTGATGATGCACTTGCCTATGCCGCTAAGATAATAAAAGATCATATGACAATCTTCATAAATTTTGAAGAAGAAGTTGAAGAAGAAATTGAAGTAGTTGATGAAAATCTTGAAAAGATGAAATCACTGCTTGCGAAATCTATTGATGAAATCGAACTTTCTGTCAGGGCTTACAACACTCTTAAGAGTCAGGATGTTTCAACTCTTGAGCAGTTGGTGAGGAAGACAGAAGATGAATTGAAAAAATCGAAACATTACAGTGATGTAGTATTAAAGGAAATTAAGTCTAAGCTTGAAGCTCTTCATCTGAGCCTTGGATTAAAAGACTGATAGGGGTTGTCGATGAGAAACAGGAACAGTGTAAAACAACTTGGTAAAACACATTCACATAGAAATGCAATGTTTGCAAATATGGTAACATCTCTTTTCGAACATGAGAGAATTGTTACAACCAAACAGAAAGGCAAAGAACTTAAAAGAATTTCTGAGAAGATGATTACCAGAGCGAAAAAGAATCTTGAATTTGGTCCCGAAGAGGAAACTAAAAAGCTTCATAATAAACGTGAAATTATGAAGACAATTAAGAATCGTGATGTCATATCAAAGCTTTTTGATGATATAGCGGCACGTTTTAAAGACAGACCCGGCGGATATACCAGAATGTATTTAATAGGCAGAAGACCCGGGGATGCTGCAGAAATGGCAATAGTCGAACTGGTTGACCGTAAATCAAAAACTGACTCTAAAAAATCAGAAAAGAGCAGTGAGACAAAAGAAAAGAAAAAATCTAAGAAAGAAAAATAGCAGATAGAAGTATTGTTAAACAAAAAAGGACTCCTTCGGGAGTCCTTTTTTGTTGTTTGAGTTCATAAATCTATTTGTAGTTTTCCAGACGTTTTTTCTCTATGCTGTAGAGCAGGTTGAGATTATCAATAGCATCTACCTTGAAATTTTCTGGAATTCTATCGTCAAATATTGGAGTTAATTTAGCTCCGCTCAGGTCGTATTTTCTGAGAATATCACCGATTTCATGAATCTTCCTGATTTTGTGAATTTCAATGCCATATTGCTTTGCCTGTCTGCAAAATTGTATGACAAATATATATCTTTCTATGATATATTTCATGTTTTGTGGAGTCATTCTTTTTTTTGTTTTTAAAATCGCAATTTCAGGATCCTCATAAATATTGTTAGAGTAATGATACATCATATATCCTTCTTTAAGGTACGTTTCGATTAAAGTTTTATCTTTAAAAAAATGATAATCCTTTGGCCCGTATTTTTTGCTATATGGTTTAACATCTTTTAGGGGGTCAAAGGGTTTATGAAAGTAAGTTGAGAAGCTGCTTTCTTTGCCGAAATCTATAATTATGTCGAAGGACTCTTTTGCTGTTGAATCAAGAATTGATTTTGTCCTGTCAAGATATTGCTTTGCCGCTATGTCAAGAAAAGTGATTAATTCTTTTTTGAGGGTAGTGTATTTTATGACCGCTTCTGTAAAGTTTCTGCCATAGTAATCTTCCCCTGCCGATTGAAAAAGATTTTTAATTTTATCATAGTTTTTATTTTTATCAACATCAGGGAAATTAGCAATTATCGTTGAAAGTTTACGTAAAACATCGAGGGTAAGACGATAATCTTTCTTCGCTTTCATGGAAGCTGATATTGGAGTAGCGGGCTCAGAAAAGGCAGCCGCAAAAATACAAATTGATAATAGGGTAATTGTTGCTCGTTTCATGTTAACTCCTGCGCTCTCTATGTCTATATGATTAGACGCTTATTCTTCATTAATTTATCGGCGTGTTTTTCATGCATCTTTACGTTATATTGGCAATCTCTTTCTTTTCGTGGTATTCAAATTTGATGTAAATATGTAATATTGTGAAGGGATTGTATAAAAAGATCATTGATTTTTTTGATATAAAAGTGATTATGTATACAGCTTATTTCAGGAGAATTTGATGGAAGAAAAGAAAAAGATATCCTTTCGACAAAAAAAACCTACTGTTTGTCCTATATGTTCGTATGAATTTCAGAAAGAAGAACTTTTTTCAGGTGGAGGAAGATTAATCGCCGGAAAACTTACTGATGAACTTCGGCGTCAGTATGAGGATAATAAAAAATTTGGCAGGGTTCTTCCCCTGGTGTACCAGGTTACAGTATGTCCGGGGTGTTTTTATGCAGCATATCATAAGGATTTCAATACCCTCGAACCGGAAGAAATTGAAAAATTACGGG
>CAZPEK010000035.1:0-10518 GCA_964585555.1 uncultured Leptospirales bacterium
CCATAAAATGAATTACAGAGATAAAAATTAAACATTTATGCCGTACAGTTAAATCTATGAGAAGAAAGGAATTCCATGCCCCTTTGAATGCTGGAATAAGCTTATTAGTATATAAGCCGACGGGCTTAAAAAAAATATTTTTGCTTGCAAAATTTTCACCACATATCAGTATCGTATAATGACAGGTAGAATATGGGGAGACCCATCCACATCTGCCATATTACAGCAGAAAGGTACTTTCCGCTGTATACTATTAATTTTAGATGGTTTTAAAACTATAAAGCTTACCAATTGGGATTTACTATTTAAAGGAGGACCCCCATGGCATTAAATCCACTTGTTGACTCACGTGACGTGAGATTCGTACTTTTTGAATTGCTGGAACTTGAAAAGTACAGTCAGTATGAAGTTTACGCAGATTTCGACAAAGATACGTATGAAGCGACTCTTGATCTTGCAGAGCAAATTGCTGTAGAGCAGCTTTTGCCTACATCTATGGAAGGCGAAGAGGAAGGCGGAGCCAAGTACGATCCGGCAACAAAAGAAGTTCATCTTCCTAAATGCTACAAACCCGCTCTTGATGCATATTATGAAGCAGGTTTCATGGGCTTGTCTGATAATGCTCATGTCGGCGGAATGGGTATGCCCGCTATTATGGGAGCTGGTTGTAATGAATTTTTTATTGCCGCGAACTATCCCCTGAACATGTATCCCGGCCTGTCACACGGCGCTATGGAACTGATCGAAGTGTATGGTACCGATGAGCAAAAGGCAAAATACATTGAACCCATGATGATGGGAACCTGGGGAGGAACCATGTGTCTCACCGAACCTGATGCAGGTTCAGATGTTGGTGCCCTGAAGACTAAAGCTGTAAAGCAGGATGATGGAACGTACCTCATCACCGGAAACAAGATATTTATTTCTTCCGGAGAAAATGATTATTACGAAAACATGATTCACCCCGTTCTTGCTCGAATTGAAGGCGACCCTGCAGGTACAAAGGGGATTTCAATTTTTATCGTTCCCAAGTATTTTGTCAATGACGATGGATCACTTGGCGAACAGAATGATGTAAACTGCCCCGGAATCGAACACAAGATGGGATGTCACGGATCAGCTACTTCACAGCTTGCCTTTGGCGACAATGGCAAATGTGTCGGATACCTTCTCGGTGAAGAGAGAAAAGGTATGAAAATCATGTTCCGCATGATGAACTTTGCCCGGATGGGTGTTGCTCTTCAGGGACATGCAAACTCTTCTGCCGCTTATATGCATTCTATCACCTACGCAAAGAACAGGGTACAGGGTGTTCACGTAACCCAGATGCTGAATCCTGAAGCGAAAGGTGTTACAATTGTAAATCACCCCGATGTTAAGAGAATGCTCCTCTGGATGAAGTCACACCTTGAAGGCCAGAGAATGCTCATCTACTACATGTTCAGCAACATCGACCTGGCAGAAAGAATTCTTGATCCTGAAAGTGATGAAGCAAAAGAAGCTACCGGCCTTGTTGAAATTCTTACTCCTATCTGTAAAGCCGGTGCAACTGACAAGGGTGTTGAGATCACCTCTGAAGCCCTTCAAATTTACGGTGGATACGGCTACTGTGCTGATTACCCCGTAGAAAAAATGATGCGTGATTCAAAGATCCTTGCTATCTGGGAAGGAACAAACGGTATCCAGTCAATGGACCTTACCATGAGAAAGATTCTTATGAACAAGGACCAGTTTAACTACAATACCTGGAGAAATCGTGTAAATGATACTCTTGAAAAAGCTAAAGGCATCGTTGATGATAAGTATATCGATCTCGTTGACCGTTCAGCCAAGAAGCTTGACGAAGTAATCGAAATGCTGAAGAAGCAGATGGCAGAAGGTAAATTTCTCCATCTCTTCATGAATGCTACTCCTCTCCAGCAGGCAATGTATGTTGTCGCCATGGGTTGGGTACACCTCTGGGCTCTCACCATTTCTATTCCTAAAATGAAAGAAATCATTGGCGATGCCAAGGGTGAAGACAGAGCCAAGATTGTTGCTGACAATCAGGAAGCTGCGTACTACAGTGTAAAGTTGTTTCTTCACAATTCTACATCGGTACCGAAGTTCCTAAATTCTTCGGCCGTGCAGAATCACTCATGTGGGGAGAAGCTGCTGTTATCAAGGCAAGCACTGAAATGTTTACCGGAGCTCTCGAAGAGTAAGGGTAATGTAACTGAAAATGCAAAAGGGGGTATTCCGTTATGGGATGCCCCCTTTTTTATTGCTGCCCCAGGGAGGCCACCATGTTCACAACCGCCGAATACAAAACCCGATTCAAGAAACTTCAGCAGTCAGTAAAAAAAGCAAAGCTGAAAGCCTTCATTGTCTCATCAGAAGAAAATATATACTACCTGACCGGCGTTAGCTACAAACCCCTTGAGCGGCCCTTCTTTATAATTATCAGGCCTGATGCCGACCCGGTGCTGGTGGTCCCCCTGATGGAAGAGGAGCATCTGAAAGAAGCCCCCAATGTGACTGAGGTCTATTCATACCGCGAGTACCCGGCATCCCCCGGAAAAGGGTGGGCCGATATACTCAAAGGCGTTCTCGGGAAAAGGAAGATTACTGTTGGCGTTGAACCGGGGCTTTCTCTTGAAATTGCCGAAGAGCTGACAGGCTATAACCTGAAGGCCCTTCCTCTCCTGGAAGATATACGGCTGATTAAATCTGAAAGTGAAGTTAAAAAAATAAGAACAACGGCGCGGTACTGTGACATCGGCATGGATCTGATGTTAAAGGCGGCATACTACGGGATATCTGAGCTTGAAATTTTTTCCCAGTCCCGTTCTGTTTTGCTCAAGGTGATGAAAGAGACTGAATTCGAACCGGTTGCTACGGACATTCTTACCATGAGCTGGGTTGCCCCCATGAGCGCCCAGCCCCACAGCGTTCCTTCGGTTGGTGACCGCCTGAAGGACGGCCCTCATATCGCCATGAGCATTATGCGGGTAAACGGCTACGCCGCGGAATGTGAGCGGACCTGGTTTCTCTCCGACCCGAAACCTGAAGAGGCAAAGGCCTTTGAGGCAATGATGAAGGCCCGTGAGCGAGCCCTTTCGCTTGTTGGTCCAGGAATCAGCTGTAATGAAATTGATAAGGAAGTTAACGGCTTTATTGAAGCGATGGGCTATGGGCAGAACCTGCTGCACCGGACGGGCCACGGCTTTGGCCTCAGCAATCACGAGGGGCCCTGGGTGGCCGAGGGAAGTTCACATGTTCTCGAAGAAAATATGCTGATAAGCATTGAACCAGGGATCTACATTCCAGGGACCGGGGGCTTCAGGCATTCTGATACCGTACTGGTAACTGAATCGGGCTGTGAGGTCTTAACCGATCACCCGGTTGATATCGAGTCTCTTCGGGTTCGCGGGTACAGGGCAGCCAACCGACTGAAGGGGAAGCTAATTCGTAAAATAGCGGGGATCAACCAACCCTCGTAAGGGGAGGCCGGTATATCAGCCAAAGATTTTTTTCTCGATATCTGAAATGGTTCTGAGGAGGAGTATTTCCTTTGCCCCGGCAGTCGCTTCCTGCAGGTTAATGTTAGATACCGCCTCTTTGATCCGGGGAATGAACCGGGCGTCAACACTGAAACTGTTGATGCCGACTCCCAGGAGAAAGGGAATGTATTCCGGTTTATTAGCCATATCACCGCACACCGACGCGTCAATCCCCGCCTTGCGGGCCGCCCGTGCAATGAGGCCCAGGCTTCGAAGCACTGCAGGGTGATGGGGAATATACATATCGGCAACCTTTGTGTTTGTCCGGTCAACCGCAAGAAGATACTGGATCAGGTCGTTGGTGCCAACGGAGAAAAAATCCGCCTCTTCAGCAAGATCGTCAATGGTGGCAATTACCGAGGGTATTTCAACCATCATGCCGATTGCCGGGTCTGCGCAGTAGTCAATACCGTCATTCTTTAAGTCATCCATGCTCTGGTGGACGATCGCCTTTGCCGCGGAGAATTCTTCAATTGATGATATCATGGGAAACATAATACGGATATTTTTACCTGCACCGGCGCGGAGAATTGCCCTGATCTGCTGGGTAAAAATTTCTTTATGCTGCAGGGAGAATCGTATTGAGCGCATCCCGAGAAAGGGATTGTCTTCTTCCGGGAATTCATAATATGAAAGAATCTTATCACCGCCGATGTCAAGGGTTCTGAAGGTAACCGGCTTCTCTCCCGTGTCGGCGAGAAGTTTTTTATAGATAACCAGCTGTTCTTCTTCTGAGGGGAAACTACTGCGTATCATAAAGGGAAATTCAGTGCGGTAAAGACCCACTCCGTCAATAGCTTCAAGGGGGACTCTTTTCAGGTCTGTTAAGAGGTTAATGTTAAGAAGTACCGGTACATATGAGCCGTCTTTCGTCACCGCGGGCCTGCTGATGTTCTCTATGTCGTTAAATATTTCCCGATGGCCCCGGTCTCTTTCGGTAAATGTTGCAATGATGTCGGCGGGGGGATTAATATACAGGTTGCCCGTATCCGCATCGAGAAGAAGCTGAGTCCCTTCAGGTGTTGAAAGGATGCTGCTGTCATCCATTATAATCATCGGAAGTTCAAGGGACCGTGCAAGTATCGCAACATGGGCGGTAACGCCGCCGCTGGCAAGTATAACCCCGCTGATGTTCTCTGCAGAAAGTTTTAAAAGGTCTGAGGGATAGAGGTCACGGGCAATGACAATATGACTGGCAAACATCTCTTCTTCCCCGGTTCTACCGAGAAGGTTGTCGAGGAGGCGCCTGGTAATATCTTCAATGTCCTGAACTTTTTCCTTTATCAACTGGTTTGGGCTTTCTGAGAAAAGGGCCCGGTATTTCATGAAAATCGCAATTATCGCGCTGGGGGGATTTTCCCCACTGGTAATAAGCTCCCGGATCTCCCCGATGAATCCCCTGTCTTTGAGCATGAGAAGGTGCGATGCGAATATGAGGGATGCGGCGTCGGATAATTTTTCTTCCACCTTTTCCTGAAGGCTTTCGAGCTGTTTTTCTGTTTCAAGAAGTGCCTTGTTGAAATCCTCAAGCGTAAAGGTTCCTGAGAATACTTCCTCTGAAATCAGTTCTTTGGTTCGGTTAATTCCGTAGTGAATTGCCGGTCCTGAGGCGCTTCCCGCGGCGGCTCCCTTACCCTTGATAAAAGAATACTGCTTAAAGTCAATTTCTGTATCCATACCCGCGGTGGCGGGAGAAACCATAAGTTTAATATGCTCAAGCATGGTTGCCAGCTGGCTTGCGGTTCCCTTCACCGCCTTGACATCGTTATCATTGAAATTTCGGTTGTCTCCACGCTGGAGAACCAGTACACCGATTCTGTATTTTCCCCGTGCAATGGGGACCGCGAGAAAAGCATCATATTTTTCTTCATCGATTCCGGGGATAAATTTAAAGAGAGGGTTGTTTTTGCCGATGTCTTCCTTTATGACCCGCAGTTCTTTCATCGCGGTGCCCACCAGACCTTCCCCTGGTTTCATGGTTACATTATTGATCGATTCCTGATTGAGGCCCACGGTTGCCTTTAAGACGAGCATTTTGTCAACATCAGAGTAAAGATAAATCGAACAGACATCGGCAAGCATGTGAGCAGCCACCATCTCGACGGTTTTCTGCAGGCAGAGCTCAAGACTTTCTTCTTCGAATAGTTCATTCAGTTCGCTGATGTCACAGAGCATCTGTATATGGTCGGTTGCCATGGGGTTCTCCAAGGATTACATTTTATGGTTACTATAGTAGAAAGGCGAAAATTATCAACCTTGATTTTTAAAATTTATTTCATTCATGAAAAATTTTGAATGAAGAGATGGTGAAGGAAGTTAACCTTCCTCCCGCTCACCCCGGCTCGAGAGGTCTTATTGCTGTCCAGGAGACCAGTTTCTCGTCACCCCTGGCGGGGGTTAAGCACCTTTGGTATTCTGTTGCTTTTTTATATTTTCTATATCTCACTAATAAGCGTCGCGAAGCGGGGCAAATTGACAAAAATTTTCTGTTTTTTGAAAAAAAAGAAACTTAGGAGCATATTAGGAGCATAAAGGGAGGGGAAAGGGAGGGGAAAGGGAGCTGGAGCGGAGGAAAAAACTTCCCCCCGGCTCGAGGGATCTTATTTCAGCCCAGGAGACCAGTTTCTCGCCACCCCCGGATGGGGTTAAACGCCTTTAGTCTTCTGTTATTTCACAGACCAACAGTCCCCCCCCGGGGGATTGAGGGGGATACTCAGGGGTGAAATAGGTATAGTTATGTTAAGGGGAATCCTATTGTTTATAAGGACCCGAATGGGCACACTAGTAAACCTTCGATAATGGTGACTAATCCTCACGACGGTGATGATTATAATCTGGCCACAGCTCAAAATAATCTTAGTTCTTTAACTAATAAGAAACCTAAAAAAAGTGACTTTGAAAAGGTCAAAAAAGCTACACTTCCTCACCCAAAAAAAATAAATATTTTTCATAATAGTTGCATAAACAGCAGAAATAGTTTATTATGTCTTACCAGCAGAAAAAGTTATGACAGAAAAGCGCAAAATTCTGGTAATTGATGACGAAGAAATGCTCTGCCGGACCATATCTGACTTTCTTGAGGATATGGGATACGACGTGATAACCGCCTTTGACGGCCAGAAGGGCCTTGAATCGTACCGTGAAAACAATCCGGATCTGATTTTCGTAGACCTGAATATGCCGGGAGTTGACGGATTTGAGGTTTTGCAGGAAGTTCATAAGGCTGATAAAGATATGCCTATCGTCGTCATATCGGGGGTCGGGTCGGTTGAGCAGGCTGTCAGGGCCATAAATCTCGGTGCATGGGATTTTATTACCAAGCCGATTATGGATATGGAAGTTCTGCTTCATTATATTAAAAATTCTCTCCAGCGTTCTGACCTTATTAAAGCAAACCGCCGTTACAACCAGTATCTTGAAGATGAAGTAGAAAGAAGGGCTGAAAAAATACGCCAGGAGATGGAAGCGAGAAAGGCTTCTGACGAGCGGTATGCCCTGTTATTTGAAGCCGCCAATGATGCGATTATTCTTTTTCATGATCTTAATGTAGTAGAATGCAATAAAAAAACCCTGGAACTTTTTGATGCGACGAGGGAACAGGTAATCGGTAAGGGGGCAGTTTTTTTTACCCCCCTGAGTCAGCCCAAGAGTGGTAGATCTGAAGAATTGATAAAAAGAAATTTTGATGAGGCGATTAAGGGAAAGCCCCAGTTTAGAGAATGGATTCTTCAGACTTATAAGGGCCGGGAGTTTCCTGCGGAAATAAGTCTCAATAGTCTTACTCTTAAGGATCAGAGCTATGTAATGGCTATCGTCAGGGATATTACTGAGCGAAAAGCTGCCGAAGAAGAGCTGCGAAAACTTTCCCGAACTGTTGAACAGTCTGCATCCATGGTACTCATTACTGACCCTGAGGGTAATATTGAATATGTTAATCCGAAGTTTATCAACATGACAGGATACAGTCTCGAGGAAATTACCGGGAAAAAACCGAGTATTTTAAAATCAGGTCACACTTCTGAACAGACCTATAAAGAACTTTGGGAAACCATACTTAAGGGGGGAGAATGGAAGGGAGAGTTTCATAACCGGAAAAAGAACGGCGACCTTTTCTGGGAGTATGTCAATATCTCTTCTATTAAATCTCCAGACGGGGAGATTGAACATTTCGTTGCGATAAAGGAAGATATCACAACCCGCAAAGAGTACGAAGATAAACTTGTGCATCAGGCTAATTATGACAGCCTGACCGATCTTCCCAACAGGGTTCTTCTTCTTGACCGGCTTCATTTTGCTGTAGAGCGAAGCAAAACACAGGATACTGTCCTGGTTGGGATGCTGGTGGATCTTGACAACTTTAAAAAGATTAATGATACGCAGGGACACGAGATGGGGGATCATATTCTTAAAGAAACGGCCATCCGTCTTACCGCATGTGTCAGTGATTCAAATACTGTTGCCCGCTTCAGCGGGGATAAATTTTTCATAGTTCTCCAGGATATTGAAAAAGCCGTCGAGTCTGAATCGGTGGCGGATAAAATTCTTGCATCCATCGCTAAACCATTCATTATTGATGAACATGAATTTTTAATCACGGCGAGCATCGGACTTACCGTCTGTCCCGATGATGGCGACAATCCCCATGTGGTAATGAGAAATGCCGAGGCGGCAATGTATCTTTCAAAAGAGGAGGGGAGAAACCGTTTTCATTTCTTTTCTCCAGAGCTCAATGAAAAGGCCAATAAGCGTCTCAATATTGAAACCAGCCTCAGCCGCGCCTTTGAGCTGAATGAATTCTCTCTTCATTTTCAGCCGCAGATTTCAACAAAGGATAAAAAATTTATCGGTGCTGAATCCCTGATACGCTGGATAAGTAAAGATTTGGGTTTTGTTCCTCCCGATGAATTTATTGCCATTGCCGAAGATAATGGCATGATTGTTGAAATTGGCGCCTTTGTTCTGCGAAACGCCTGCATCGAAGCCCTGAAGTGGACAGAGGTCTACGGGAGTCCGATAAAGGTCGCGGTGAATGTATCGACCCAGGAGTTTAAGGATACTGATTATGTCAGTCAGGTCAGGAAAATTCTCAGTGAAACAGGATTCCCCCCTGAACAGCTAGAAATAGAAATTACTGAACGCTACCTGGTAAGTGATGTGGCAGAAGCAATTGCCATACTGGAAGACCTTGTCGCCATGGGGATTTCTATTTCCATTGATGATTTCGGTACCGGGTACAGCTCTCTCAGCTACCTGAAGCGGTTCCCTATCAGCACTTTGAAAATTGATAAGAGTTTTGTTCAGAATATTACCCGGGAAAACGAAGATGAAGCCCTGTGCCGCGCTATCATTGCCATGGGACATTCTCTTTCCATGGAAGTCGTTGCAGAGGGAGTAGAAGAGGAAGACCAGCTGCACCTGTTGCGGGGCCTTGGCTGTGATCTTATCCAGGGATACTATTACAGCAAGCCTCTACCCGCTGATGATTTTATTGAATTCATCTCCCGCTGGGAAAACTAAAAGCATTTTAATGGTATATCTGCATCGAAAAATAAAAAAACTGTATCATCCGGAAATATTTCAGGGTGATAAAAAGAAGAAACACTATTTCGAAGGGTGGTATTATAAATCAATTCTTTCTTCCTTTAAAAAGTCTGTAGTGATAATTCCTGGAATCGCACTGGGAAAGGATACAAATTCCGGCCATGCGTTTATTCAGGTTATGACAAGCCCTGAAGGAAAAGTTTTCTACATTCCTTTCAGCCTTGATGATTTTTCATTTTCCCGCAGCGAGTTAGATGTTCACATCGGGAAAAATCATTTTACCCGCCATGATCTTCAGGTGGATATCGAAGAATCTGATCTGGTGTTAAAGGGGCACCTCAGGTTCAGCCGAACCATGGCTCTGAAATCGAGATTGTTGAGCCCCGGAATAATGGGGTGGTATTCCTTTATGCCCTTTATGGAATGTTATCACGGCCTGGTCTCAATGGGACATGAAGTGAGCGGAACTTTGTCTCTTAACGGTGAATCGTTGAACTTTGATGCAGGCAAAGGCTATATCGAAAAGGATTGGGGGAAGTCGATGCCCTCCTCGTGGATATGGATGCAGAGTAACTGTTTTACTGATCCCGGCATGTCGTTTATGCTGTCGGTGGCCCGAATCCCATGGCTGAGGAACAGCTTTACAGGCTTTATCGGGGCATTGATGATCGAGAGAAATATCCATGTATTCGCTACTTATACGGGAGCAAGGGTTCGTGATTTTTCATTTGAAGAGGGGAAGGTTTCATGCACTATTGAAGATAATGCATTTCTGATCGAAGTAGAAGGCATACACGGGGGCATTAAAAAAGGTTTTCTTCAGGCTCCTCTTTTTGGAGAAATGGAGAGGCGAATAGGTGAAACAGTTGATGGGAACATTATTTTAAGAATAAAAGAAAAGAAAACCGGGCGAGTCATTGAAGACACCGGTGCCGCAGCAGGCATAGAGCTTGTGGGTACCATGACTGAGCTTGCACGTGAGAGGAAAAATTTTTGGCGAAGCGGGAAAAGCAAAATGATGTCATGAATTAAAAAACTTTGATTTTTCTGCATGAATATGTTATGTATATCTTATCACAGTATAATTTTTGAAACAAAGGAGAAGGTGAATGAAAAAAATAATAACCATAGAGCAGTTTGCTGATGAGCTGATTGACCGCATCGATAAATCCCGGGACATTGACTGCTGTAAAGAAGAAATCAAAAATCTTGCAGGTATAGCAAAGGAGCGCCTGGGAAAAGAAGAAATAGAAGTAACCTGGAAAGATTGATTGCTGGTCAGTCACTGCTGCTTTTATTGAAAAAATTCTGGGGAGAATTATTGAAAACCCGGTCCTTTACGGCAAAGACGGTAAAGGGCTTTTTTATATGCTGATGAAACATAACATCATGGCCGAGGCATTCGCAACTGTCCGCGAGGCGGCGGTGCGCACCG
>CAZPEK010000035.1:10528-12112 GCA_964585555.1 uncultured Leptospirales bacterium
CATAGACCCATCTCAATGACAAATGTATCTTGAGAGGCATTAATTGTCTCAGCCTGGCCGGCGGGATTACATGATACTGACTCGCCAAGATCCTGGTTTATCTCCCTTTCTCTGATTCCCTGGAGAGTACATCGATATGAAGAGACCCTGAAGCCCTTTGAAGTCAGGTAGTTCATTACCTGGACAGCCAGGTCTTCCATTGAAAAGCAATAGGCAAGGGCGATGCGGTCATGGCCCTGCAGTGTGCAGTACTCGGCAATTTCCTCAATGCGTGAGAGATTTCCGGCCCTGCCGTTTGAGACAAGTTTATCGGCATTACCGTAGTGTTCAGAAAGGCCCTGGTTTCGGTAGAGGTCTAAAGTATTGTCCCGTGTGCCGGTACAATCCCGGGCCTCGCTTTTGCATTTTTTATTTGTACAGGTTAAACAGTTCATTGTATGTATCTCCGAGAAAAAGCCACGGGTGCCTTTTTCTCGATGTGTCAGCTACTCTTCGAGTTCCTTTTCCGCACTGATTGCAGCAATAGTTCCATCCGCAACAGCTGTAGTTATCTGGCGGTACATTTTTCCTCTCAGGTCTCCTGCGGCAAATACATCTTTGAGACTGGTGTGCATCTCACTATCAACTTCCACATATCCCCACTGGTCGTATTTTAGTTTGCCGTCGAACTGTTCTGTATTTGGCTTCATCCCCGCGAAGATAAAAACACCATCGGCTTCCAGCTTTTTTCTTGAACCGCTTTTCAGGTCTTCAACTTCTACTGTCATGGTTCCATCTTCATTTTTAATAAATGCCCTCGGTTCATGCTCAAAGATGAAATTAATTTTATCATTGGCAAAAGCCTTCTCCTGGGCAATCTTGTTTGCCTGAAGAGTATCAAATTGATGGACAATGGTAACACGATGAGCGAACTTTGTTATAAAGAGAGATTCTTCAATGGCTGAATTGCCGCCACCGATAACAATAACATGTTTATCCTCAAAATATTTGGCATCACAGGTGGCACAATATGATATACCGTTTCCTTTGTATTCCTTTTCTCCCGGGACGTCGAGTTCCCGGTAGCTGGCCCCGGTGGCAAGAATAATTTTTTTTGCCTTTATCGTTTCGATGCCATCTATGAGGACCTCTTTTGTGTTGAGGTTTACCGAAGTAACATCAACTGCTGATCTGAAATGTACCCCCGCGTTTTTAGCCTGTTCGCTCATGTAGTGCATCAGCATGAAACCCTCGATGGGTTTATCAAAGCCTGGATAATTTGATACGAGGTGGGTTGTCGTAACCTGGCCCCCGGGGAGAGATGTATCTACAATGATTGTATTGAGCTTTGCCTGTGCCGTGTATATGCCCGCAGTCAGTCCAGAAGGACCGCCGCCAATAATAAGTATATCACAATCAGTGGAACTGGGAGTTATCTTTTTTTTCAGCGCCGCGGCCTTTTTTTCACCCACCAGTGTATCGAGGTTTGTGACAAGGTCTGCGCGTTTTATTCCCCCGGAAAGTTTATCTCCAACCTGTTCACCATCCTGGTAGAAAAGAACCGTAGGTGAACCCGTAACATCAAGAGATTCGGCAAGTCCCCGG
>CAZPEK010000035.1:12122-15379 GCA_964585555.1 uncultured Leptospirales bacterium
AGTTTCTCACTTCCCATCGTTTTCCTGGCGGAATATTTTTATAAATGACACATCATCACCATATATATCACTGAGGCCTTCAAATTTAGAGGCAAGGGCTTCACAGGGGGGGCATTCAGTTGAATAAAAATCGACTATTACATTTTTTCCCTTCAGTATTTTCTCTTCCCACTGGTCAGCGTTGATATAGATTATTTTTTCATTCATTGGCTTTCTCCTTTTCAAAATAATATGATATGCCGAGGGAGAGCAGATCCTTTACCGGTCTGCAGTCCGGGCTTAGTATTTTTCCGCTGTTGTTTTTTGCCACTGCAGCGCATCCTCCGCCGCAGAGAAGCTGTGATGAACAGTCCCGGCATTCAGGGATTGAGGTTACATCACGGTCTTCCCATTTTTCTATGATATCTTCCTTCAGGGTTTTCTCGGGATAAAAAGTACCCAGTTCTTCATTTTTTTTGCCTACAGTTGCTGTGCATGAATAAATACTTCCGGTATAATCAAAGGCCCATTCTGTTTTGCATCCCGGACATGAATCGAAGAGGGGATCAGGGAGTTCTCCATTATCAAAAAGAAACCGGCTTATAGAGAAGGCAGGTCGGTGAAATTCCATAATTTCAGGATACTCCTGAATCAATTCGTAGAGCTTTTTATAGAGTCCGGCGCGGTCAAAGAGAGACGCGGCCTTTGCCTGGCAGTGGTGAAGTTCGTAGTTGCGGCCAATCTGTGTTTTAAAGAGGGGGTTGCCGGTCCATCCTTCTTCCCTGGCAAAACGGGCCAGGTCAACCAGCCCGTTGATATTTTCTTTGTCCGCAACAACCCGCAGGTTTACAGGAAATCCCTCAGCCAGGGCCTCATTGATTCCTGTGACAATTTTATGAAATGTGCCTGAGCCGTCCTTAAGGGGCCGCCGAGCGTCATGAATTTTTTCAGTTCCATCAAGGGTTACCTGAATTTCCCTGATGAAAGCCTTACTGAGAATATCCAGGTATTCTGAAAGGTGGTAGCCATTGGTAACAACAGCTACATCAAGATTTTTTTCTTTTGATTTGTTAAGAAAGTAAGAAATCTGCTCTTTTACCCGAGGTGAGGGGAGAAGAGGCTCTCCTCCGAAGAGGGTCAGGTATTTTTTACGTCCCGCGAATTCCGTATCGATATAATCAAAGAAGGCGTCCATGGTCGCTTTCCCGTCAACTCCCTCGACCTTTTCATACTGATCCTGGTAGCAATATGCACAGTTGAAGTTACATGAATAATGAGGAACGAAAAAGATCTGGATTTCAGATTCGTCTCTTTTATCCGTGAAATCAAGCCAGGCCCGCTGGTACGCCTGAGCTTCTTCTGAGGGATCAACAAGATAGCCTTTTTCTTCGTATTCTTCAACATCGGTAAAGCGCCCTTCATCGATTTCCCGTGCTTTTTCGGGGCTTAAAATATCAGCGTTGCCGCTGAGAGGGTTGATCAGGAAGTAGTTATCCGAATCTGCCAGTTTACCAATTAGGTTGTATTTTGAAAGTTGCTTTTCCATAATTTTTTGACCATTTGTAAGAATATTCTATAATGCTAAAATGATGGCGACAGAATGCTGCCCTTTCGGGCAGCTAATCTGGTTAGTCGTGACATCCCGCTACAACAGGAGATATCTTTGCACAGCATTGTGCAACTGATGAAGCTTTTACATCTTTTTTCTCGATAAGACTCTTCATTGAAGCACCTCTTTTTATTTCTTAACCCCTTTTAATGTCCAGCTGGCAACTTCAATTTCGCCTTTTGGATAAGGGGTGCTTTGTTCAAGAATTTCAACGGTTTCAAAGCCCGCTTCCTGCAGGGTTTGAAGATATACTTCCTTTGTGTCTGCCCCGGCCCAGCATTCGGCAATGGCCTGGGGATCGCTGCGGTACTGATCTGGGACCGGTTCAGTCGAATAGATATCACTCACTACAAAGTATCCACCCTTTTTTAGAACCCTGTAAACTTCCTTCCACACCTTTTCCTTTTCTTCTGCGTGGTTTACTGTACAGTTTGAAATGATAATGTCAATACTTCCATCATCCAGGGGGATTTCTTCCAAAACACTTTTGATGAATTCAGTGTTGGTAACAGAAAATTTTTCAGCATTTTTTCGGGCCTTTTTCAGCATGCCGTCAGAGACATCGATCCCGTAAACCTTGCCACTTTCGCCGGTCATATCTGCAAGCCTGAGAACATCGTTTCCCCGGCCGCTCCCCAGGTCGAGACAGGTATCTCCAGGTTTAACGTTACAGTAGTCAATAGCCCCGCCGCAGGAGAGGCAGCATGAGCTTTCTGACAGGGCGCTGTATCGGTTGTTTATGGTCTGCAGGGTGACTTTTTCTATGCTCATGGTGTACTCATTCCATTGTTTTAATTAATATATTAAGGGCATTCTGGACCGTGTTGAACTGTTCTTCCGAAAGCCGGGTTCTCAAATTTGATTCGCAGTTTGCACTATGATTTATCAGGATTGCCCGATGCTCTTTTCCTCTCTCGGAAAGGGATATTTCTATCGCCCTGCGATCATCCTCTGAGGAGTACCGTGTCAGGTAATTTTTTTTGCAGAGGCTGTCAACAATCCTGCTCATCCTTGAGGGAGAGAGATCATTTCTCTGGGCAAGGTCACTGCTTCCAAGTTTTTCATCAGGATTCAGCGTTACGAGTACCTGGGCTTCCCGGGGAGAGAGATCTTTGAGTATCTCTTTCTTTTCCCGTTCCGAAAGGCATCGGTTATTTATTTTTAATATTGTCTCAATTATTTTATGTTCCATATATTGCCGCCAGCAAGTATTGCTAATAACAAATATAATACAATATATGTCAATAGCAACTATTTTTTTGAAAATTAATAAAAAAATGCGCGCCTTTCGGCGCGCCTGTGTGTGAGGAGTGACCAGGGAAGTGTTTCGAGAAACATTCCCCGTTGATCAACAAAATTTGATTGCTCCAGCAACAGTGATGGTGTAATAAAAACCAACGGTCTGTTTCTGAGAAATCCGTCCTGACTGAACAATCAATGTTTCAATTCGGCAATAAATGCTTGCCAAATAATGATACATATGAGATTAAACAGACAAGTCTGTCTACTATACAAAAAGACCTGTCTCTGTCAATATATTTTATATAAAATATGGTAATTATTTGTATTATATCAGAGTTTATTTAGAAATTATTGGGTGAACAAAAATTAGAAAGAGGCTGTCTCAAAAGAGGACACATGGTTTTAGGAATACACAAGTATACATCAA
>CAZPEK010000036.1:0-6187 GCA_964585555.1 uncultured Leptospirales bacterium
CGAGGATCGACCAGTTTGTGATAAACTCGATAAAATTATCACCGAGCCTCTGGCCATGCATTTCGCCCCCCTCATGGGAAAGATAAACTACGGGGAAAACATCAGAATTTTCAATGATATCAAAGGCGATCATGTCGCCATTGGGTACAAACTGGATGCCTGTTTTATTTCAGCGGCCTCAACTTCCTTCACAAAATAATCTTACCCGGATGGTGCGCTGCTTCGCGCACCCTCCAGGCCCATTTTGTTTCAGCGGCTGCAACTTCCTTCACATAATAAAAATAAACAAAAAGTATTGACAAAAAAGTGGCATAAAAATATGTTTCTATGTGTAGATGCGTTTCTATTGATAGAAACAAGCCGGACTATTCTCAATGCAGAAACTGTATTACCTTCCGGCTCCCTTCTCTTTTTTTTGGGGGAAGAAAACAGAATAAACAGAAAGGAGTTTTTCAGTATGAACAAAGTAATATTATCTGAAGATGAAATGCCCCGCCAATGGTATAACCTGGCGGCTGATCTGCCGACACCGATGCTGCCTCCCCTGGGTCCCGATGGTAATCCTGTTACCCCGGACCAGCTGGCGCCGGTTTTTCCCATGAATCTTATCGAACAGGAAGTAAGTACCGACCGATGGATCGATATACCTGAACCGGTTCTTGAGCTTCTCTACAAATGGCGACCCGCACCCCTGGTGCGTGCATATTCCCTTGAGAAATATCTTGATACTCCGGCAAAAATTTATTATAAGAACGAATCCGTTTCCCCCGCGGGAAGCCATAAGCCAAACACCGCGGTTGCCCAGGCATGGTATAATAAAGAATTCGGGATCAAGCGACTGACAACTGAAACCGGTGCGGGACAGTGGGGCAGTGCCCTCTCGTTTGCCTGTGCCCAGGTGGGACTCGAATGTAAAGTATACATGGTTCGAATCAGCTTCGACCAGAAGCCCTTTCGAAAAGTAATGATGGAAACCTGGGGCGGCCAGTGTATTCCCAGCCCCAGTTCTGAAACCCAGGCGGGACGTGATGTCCTTGCAAAAACTCCTGATACACCGGGAAGCCTTGGTATTGCCATCAGTGAAGCTATTGAGGCGGCGGTTACTGATCCTACGGGCGAGACCCGCTATGCTCTCGGAAGTGTACTGAACCATGTTATGCTTCACCAGACAATCATCGGCCTTGAGGCAAAGAAGCAGCTTGAAAAAATCGGCGTGAATAAAGTTGATACGGTTATCGGATGCGCGGGAGGGGGAAGTAACTTTGCGGGACTTGCGTTTCCCTTTACCAGTGACAAGATTGCCGGTGCTGATATTGAAATTATTCCTGTAGAACCCGCGTCATGTCCCTCATTGACCAAGGCTCCCTTTGTCTATGACCATGGCGATATCGCCAAGATGACTCCTTTGATGGCGATGTACAGCCTGGGACACGCTTTTGTCCCCGAACCGATTCATGCCGGCGGGCTTCGTTACCACGGCATGTCACCCCTGGTAAGCCAGGCGGTTGTTGAAGGCCTCCATACACCAATGGCGATTGCCCAGATGGAATGCTATGAGGCGGCGCTTATTTTTGCGCGAACCGAGGGGCTTATTGTGGCTCCTGAAACAAGTCACGCGGTTGCGGCAACCATCCGAAAGGCAAAAGAAGCAAAAGAAGAAGGAAAAGAGAAAACCATTCTCTTTAACCTCAGCGGTCACGGTCTTATGGACCTCTATGGTTATGACAAATACCTTCAGGGTCTTCTCGTTGATCATGAGCTTTCAGCTGATGATATAGAAAGATCCCTCGAAGTTGTTCGGGAACACCCCCCGGCACCCGAGAACAAAACTGGAAAATGGTAATGGACTGCCATTGAGAATAGAGTTACGCTTTATCCACGGGCGGGCTTTCCCGCCCGTGGACATTCTTTGCTGAGGACTGTTGTTATGACGGAAAAAATACATGATAATGACGCATGCTACTGCCGTATGCTGGGCCACAAGATTTCTTTCAGCTATTGCCGTACCGCGAAGAATAATCTTCCCTGTCGAAGTATAAAAAACTGCTGGTATGAACATTTCGATATCCTTTCATTTATTGATGAAAATTATTCAGAAGAAGAACAGGCCGTTATTTTTGCCCCACCCCGGGACAAGGTGACTTCCCTTTTAACCCTGATCGAAGAGGCGAAGGTACGGGCCGCACGGTAGATGTATGATGCGACGTGAAGCCGAATAAACGGTTCATTGCTGTTCATACATTTGAATGAAGAGTGCTCTAATGGCAGATGTTATTCTGGAAAATAAAAGTTGACATCACTGTTATTTTCTCTTTTTATAAAGGAAGTGTATCTTTATCCGGATAGATAAACCTTTATGAAAAATATATTTATTTTACTGCTTCTTTGTTCTGCCGCTGCCTCTTCTCTTGAAGCGCAGCAGCAGAAACCCGCCGTTGTGAAAAAAAACAGTAAAACGAATTCCGACACCCGTGGACTTCCCGCACAGGAACTCTTCAGGCGGGGAAGTGTTTATTACATGAAAGGGAATTTTGAAATGGCGAAGGTCTATTTTGCCGGTGTTGTGGCCCTCGAACCGGAAAATGCCGAAGCGTGGCATTTTCTCGGGGGTGCGAAGCACCGTCTCGGGGATTTTTCCGGGGCCATCAGGGACTATAGCCGGGCCATTCAGCTTGATCCGAAGGCCTATCATACTTTTCACAACCGGGCCCTTTCTAAACATCACCAGCAGAACCTCACCGGCGCCATCACTGATTATTCAAAGGCCATCTCTATTAATCGTGATTATTTCAGATCATGGTACTTCAGAGGGCTGGCGAAATTTGAAAAGGGCGACTATAAGGGGGCCATCGAAGACCTGTCGATGCTTCTGTTGATGAAGCCTTTTCACTACAAGGCCTGGTACGTCAAGGGACTGGCAAAGTATATGTCAGGTGATACGGCCGGCGCGGCAGCAGATTTCAATCAGGCAACCCGGCTGGCTAACAGGAAACTTCCCCCCTATTATAAAAAAACCAATCCCTTCAGTGTTGCTCACAGGAAAGGGGAGAGGAAGTTACAGCCTGCAGGTGAAAAAGAAAAGACTAAGGATAAGGCGAAGTCCTTTTAATCGAAGCTGCTCAGTTTTTAAACAAAAACCTTCGCAGAACCGCATCTTCTTTAAGAACCTTCTCGGCCAGAACGTCAAACTGGTGACGTGAAAAGTACTGGCTTTCAAGATATTCATTGATTCTTGTTCTGACATCGTCACGGTACACTTTTCTATAGCTCAGGTTGTCGGTATAGGTGATGATAAATCCGAGAAAAAGAAAAAGCGTTACCACGGTAAAGATGATGAGGAGTACTATCGCTACTGTTGAATTAATGAGCCAGTAATAGAGGAGAAAAAGCCCCACTGCAAGAATTGAGATAATTAAAAAGCTGACGCCGCTGATCCAGTTGAGGCCCTCGGAAGTGACCAGGGCTTCTTCCATGGCGTTGATGACTGCCGTGAGCTTTTCTTCTTCTGCTTTGCTCAGTTTGTGGCCTGTTTCTATCGGCGTGTTGCAGTATCTGCAGAGTGAATCAGTAATAGGTACCTCTGATCCACAGTTGCTGCATTCTACTGTTTTACTCTTTGCCATCGGTTTTATTCCTGTCATCATGATTTCTTTTTTCTTTGCGCCGGTCCCTCATGCCGGCTATTCGGCTTTTCCATACCTGGGGTGGGAAAAGCGATACACTGAAGGCGGCCCGTCCCATGGAGTTGAGGGGCCGCTCGAGGGTTTCTATCATTGTCTCAAAAATATGAAGGATGTCTTCCTTTTCTATCTCATCACCATGGGCGGTAATGATGCGCGCCGGTTTGAGATTTTTCATCTTCAGGTACGAACGGCGCATCTGGTTTTTAAAGAGTACCGGTATCGGGGGAAGCCACTTATCTTTTTCTTTTATAATCGCGTCGGCGGTATAGAGAATTCTCATCCCCTGGTGAAAAAGGGCCAGGTCGTGAAGGGTGTGTCCCGGCACGTGGATTGCCTGCCAGCCTTCAAAACCGGGAAGGGGATCGCCGTCTTCAAGAGAATAATCAGGGCGTAATGTACTGCTGTACCAGGCCCGGTGGGGCTGTCTGCCCTTGAGGGTTCGCATTGAATGGGCCATAAAAGTGTCAAAATAATGCTGTATTGACCCGGTGATGCCCTTGTACCAGAGGTCGATGTCTTTATGGGCCGCAAGCTTTATGCCGTATTTTTTCCGCAGGAGCTTCGCCCCTCCCGCATGATCGGGATGAATATGGGTGACCAGGCAGAGGGAAATGTCGCTCATGGGACGCATCAGCTTTTTTGCACAGTATTGCTCAATGCGTGACACATCGCTTCTGCTGCCGCTGTCAATAAGAAGCATACGGTCATCGTATTCGATAAGATGTACCCGTGAGATGTAGCCCTGTATACGGTGAATAATGAAGTCGCTCATGGTAGATGCCGTCTTTTGAATTTACTGATTAATACTTTATGTATTTATAGATATAGAGTCAATATAAATATTATTTGAAAGGAACAAGAATGAAGGAGCAGGGGGAAAGGAAGAACGGGCGGGCCGGGTTAGCGTGAATGTGCTGGAAGTTATTAATGAAATTTTTAATTTTTGAGTGACTTTACTATGATGGATATTATACAATGAACTTTGTTGTGAGGCTCTGAGCCTCCGGAAATATCTGCCAGGGGGAACCAATGGAAAAGCTTTTTTATCCTGAATCTATAGCCATATACGGACTTTCGTCCAAGTCAGGGAACATTCCGAGGCTTATTCTTGAAAATCTGATTCGCTGGGGTTACAAGGGGCGTATCTTCGGGGTCAGTCCCTCGGGTAATGACAGGCATGTTGACGGTATCAAGATATTCCTGAAGGTAGCAGATCTTCCGGAGACCCCTGATCTGGTTGTCGCCCTGGTCCCGGCCCGGTTTATGCCCGCCGTGATAGAAGACTGTGGTAAAAAAGGGGTTCCCTGGATGGCCATACCTTCAGGTGGTTTTAACGAGTTAGGCGAAGAGGGAAAGGTCCTGGCGGAGCAGTGTGTTTCCACTGCCTTTGAGTACGGGCTTCGTTTTGTGGGGCCCAACGCGATTACCGTTGCTAATACGGCAAACGGCCTCTGTTTACCTTTTGTTCCTTCCTTCCCTCCCTCAAAAGGAGGGTTCTCTATTATCAGCCAGAGCGGCGGTGTCGGCCTGATGCTCTGGAACCTGATGACCGATGAGAGTATCGGTATGGCAAAATTTGCCAGTATCGGAAACAAGCTGAACGTTGACGAGGTGGAAGTTTTAGAATACTTTGGCCGCGACCCTGATACAAAGGTGATTGGCATGTACCTTGAATCGATACCCCGGGGAAAAGAACTTATCGAGGTGGCGGAGAAAATTGATAAGCCGATTATTATTTTGAAGGCCAATACCAGTGAAGCGGGCCGGCAGGCGGCCATGAGCCATACGGCGGCCCTTTCGAATAATGATGAAATTGTTGACGCCGCCTTTGAGCGCGCCGGCATTATTCGAATTTTTAACTATGCTGATTTTATATCCGTGGCCAAGGCTTTTAATCTTCCTCCCCTTAAAGGGAACCGCCTGATGGTCATGTCTCCCGCCGGGGGCTTTGCAGTCATGATGGCTGACTTTTGTGAGAAACACGGCTTTGAGTTTGCCGATCCCGGGGAGCCCTTTTACCGGGACCTCCAGAAGTTTTCCAATGCCGGGGTTATCAACTTTTCAAATCCCCTTGATATGGGAGACATTTATGACATCGATATGTACAAACATATATTTTATTCAGTGATGCACAATGATAATGTCGACGGGGCGGTGTACGTGAGCCAGTGGCCTCATATGCCAAAGGGCGAAGATGTCTTTACCCGCATGTTTCAGACTGATCTTTCGAAAGAGGCTATCGGCGCTATTCTTTCTTCGGGAAAGCCGATGGGGAATTGTATATTCGGGCTTTCTGATACCATAAGCCGCATAAAAGAAAATGTTCACACCCCGATTTTCAACACACCTGAAGAAATGATCATGGCCTTTCGGCGTCAGCGGGATTACCATGCCCGAAAAGAGGCGGGGTGCTTTATCGCTGATGAAATTGAGGGCGCTGATTATGAAAAGGCCTTTGAATGGATCGAAAATCATCCCGGTGATACCGGGGAAGATGCCCTTGA
>CAZPEK010000036.1:6197-15133 GCA_964585555.1 uncultured Leptospirales bacterium
CGCGGCTGCAGCCGTTGATCTTGGCTATCCGGTGGTCATGAAGGTGGTAAGTCCTGACGCCCTTCACAAATCCGACGCCGGCGGGGTAGCCCTGGGCATCAAAGATGAAGCCTCGCTGCGGGAAAACTTTCAGCAGATCAAGGCAAATCTCGAGAATTATAAGCAGGGGGCCCGCTTTGAGGGAATTCGCGTCATGGCTATGGCCCGTGAGGGTTATGATATGTTTATCGGCGGGGCCAGTGATGCGTCATTCGGGTCTGTGGTCTTTTTCGGTTACGGGGGCATTTACATCGAGGTTTTTAAAGATGTTCAGTCTCTCCTCTGCCCTTCAAGAAGAGACGAAATTGAAAGGAAGGTAAAGCTTTTGAAGTCCCATGCCATTATCAGCGGAGCCCGGGGTAAAGGAAGCGGTGATATTGACGGGTATGTTGACATGATACTGCGGGTGTCGCGGCTCCTGGGTGACTTTCCCCTGATCAGTGAACTCGACCTGAACCCGGTCAGGATTCTTGAAGACGGGAGCGGAGTCGTGGCCCTTGACGCCCGGATGCGTGTGGAAGTTTGATGTAGCCAAAAGTAGAAATGTGTGCAGTTTTTTCCTGAAAAGTACTTGTCTGCCATGAAAAAAATTAGTACCTTTCTACGGGTGTGCTGGTAGTACGTGTATAGAATAAAGAAATGAGGAAAACTCCACTGGAGGTTTGCATATGAGATTTTTAGTAATCATTTTAGCTGTAGTTGTTATGACGCTGGCAGGCTGTGACCTGGAACTCGGGGGGAGTGGTGACCAGTATTCTGCGACCTTTGATGTATCTGACAACAAAGGTATTGTTGAAGAAGACGTTGTCTATAAGAGCGGTGATACAGCCTATGGTAATATACCGGTATTGAAATACTCTTATACTGAAAATGAAAGTATTTTGATTATTTCCATGTCATCGGTCACCCTGAATGAATCCGGGGGAGTTGATGGAGGAGTAGCCGGTGATATTAGTGATTATATCTACCTGACTGTTTCGGGAACCGGTGATGGTGTTAATCTTGGTGCTAATATTGATAAGACAACAGTTCGATATAAAGGTAAAGATTATATTGGTCCTGGAAATATTACTTCAGCCTCAATTACAACCGATGCTGTCGAAACCGGGGACAGCAAGGTCGTAAAAAGCGGCAGTTTTGTTGTTGAATTATATGATTTATACAAGCTACAGGGTACTTACTCTGTTCTCGGCATTGACCTGGATGGAGGAGATCCTGATAAGTAGTTCTCTGATACTGAAGCTCTGACTTCCTCTCACTAATTTATTCTTTCTCTTTATCGTGAAAGGCTGATACCTGTTCAAGAAAACGGACCGCCTCCTGGTTTATTCCATGGGCGGTATCTTTTACCACCTCGGAGTTCTGGGCGGTTTGCTGTGAAAATCGGATATTTTGCCCAGTTATTGGTGGAAATCCCGAGAATTTTAAAGTATTATAATAGTACAGGTGCTATTATTGTTGACACCTGAGTCTTGTCATATATAACTTTGCCAGTTAACGTAAAGTGGAGCTAGCACCATTTGACGTTAACTGAAGAAAAAGCTTAAGGAGTTTTTATCATGTCTGCCTTCGTAAATAAAACCATCGGTGAGATTCTAAAAGATACAGTGGATCGGCATCCTGATCATGAAGCACTGGTATACCCTGAGCTTAAAATACGCCAGAACTATAAAGAGTTCTATGAAATGTGCCGAACCGTGGCAAAGGGATTTCTTGCCCTCGGTGTTAAAAAAGATGAACATATCAGTGTCTGGACCACCAATGTTCCTGAATGGGTATACATGCAGTTCGGCCTTGCCATGATTGGCGGGGTACTGGTTACGGTAAATACAAACTACAAGTCCCATGAACTGGAGTATATTCTTCAGCAGTCAGATTCTACAACCCTTGTGCTCATTGATACCTATCGTGACACCAGTTTTTATGACATAGCCAGGGATGTTATCAAGGGTCTTGATTCTTCGCGCCCTGGAGAAGTTTCAACCGATAACCTTCAGACTTTAAAGAATGTAATCTATGTGGGAGAGCGGCAGGATACCCCGGGCATGTACAACTTTAATGATGTCATCAAACTCGCATCGGGAATTTCTGATGCAGATCTGGCGGCCCGTGAAGCAACCCTTGATCCTGATGATGTAATTAACATGCAGTATACATCGGGTACAACAGGATTTCCCAAGGGTGTCCAGCTTACTCATTACAATATTGTTAATAACGCCCGCATGGTTGGTGATGTCATGGGACTCACTGAGAAAGACCGCCTGTTGATACAGGTTCCCCTGTTTCACTGTTTCGGCTGTGTCATGAGTACCCTGAATTCAGTATACCATGGATCGACGATGGTTATTCTCGACGCCTTTGATCCCGAGGAAGCCCTGAAGGCTATTGATAAGGAAAAGGTCACTGCTGTCAACGGCGTGCCGACCATGTTTATTTCCACGCTGAGTCATCCCGATTTTGAAAAATACGATATGTCCTCTCTTCGAACCGGTATCATGGCGGGGGCCATGTGCCCTGTTGAAGTGATGAACCAGGTACGGACAAAGATGTATTGTGAGGAAGTTGTTATCGCCTTCGGGCAGACCGAATGTTCACCGGTAATGACCATGACCCGCCGTGATGATCCTGTTGAGCTGCGGGTTTCCACGGTGGGGCGTCTTCTCCCTGATGTGGAAGGATGCATTGTTGACCCTGAAACGGGAGATGTTCTGGGGCCCAATACCCAGGGGGAAATTGTAACCAGGAGTGAATGTATCATGAAGGGTTACTATAAAATGGATGAAGCGACCCGCAATGCCATTGATACCGACGGCTGGCTTCATACGGGAGACCTTGGTGAAGTTGATGAGAACGGTTACTTTAAAGTAACGGGACGCATTAAGGATATGATTATCCGCGGCGGAGAGAATATTTATCCCCGTGAAATCGAAGAGTTTCTTTATCAGCATCCAAAGGTTAATGATGTACAGGTTGTCGGAATTCCTGACAAGAAGTACGGTGAGCAGGTTCTTGCAGCTATTCAGCTGAAGGAAGGGGTCGATGTAACAGACAGTGAATTTACTGAATTCTGTGACGGGAAAATAGCCCGGCACAAGATACCACGGTACTGGGAGTTCGTTAACGACTACCCGATGACTGCATCGGGGAAGGTACAGAAATTTAAACTTCGTGAACAGTTTCAGTCAAAGTACAGCTGATTTAACTTCCTCTTTCAAAAAAGGGAGAAGGAAGTTAACTATATTGCGCTTACCTTTTTTCATGTTGGCGACCCGTGTGATGCGGGGCGCCTTTTTTTTCTTGCCTAATGCCCTGATTGCTGTTGTAGTGACGACTGTCTTGACAGGCAGCCGGAGTTTTCAAAAAAAACACGCCTGCAGATTATGTAACACCCCTTGATGGAGCAAAAGATGGAAGAACAGGAAGCCTATCTTGCTATTGGACAGATAGCTAAAAAACTTGAGATGAGCCAGCGGACGATCCGTTACTATGAAGAGATAGGTCTGCTGAACTCTGTGCGGCGCATTGAAGGCGGTAAGAGGGTCTACACTGGTGATGATCTGCGGCGCCTCAAGCTGATAAAGCGCTTAAAAATACTGGGGCTTACCCTGACAGAAATGCAGGAACTCGAGGCGATGTGGTCGATTCAGAAGTCTAATGAGATAGTTCTGTCACGGCTTCTTGAACTGCTCAGCGGGCATCTTACCAGGCTTGATGACCGGATTGCTGATTTAAATATTTTGAGAAATGAGATTGTTGAATACCAGGATCGTATTGATAATAAAATTAAATCTTTAAAAGAAGGTAAAGATCTCAGTTAGCATTTTTTGCCTGTGATTATTAACGGTACCAGGTTTTTTTAACCCTCCGATGGTCGGGGGCTCTAAAGGTGAAGGGTTAGAGTGCCGCAAGCTGCCGGTCAAAGACTTCAGATTTTTCTTCAAGAAGGATGGTTGCCTCTTCGTATCGTTCATACAGTGAATCAATTTCAGTCTGAACCTGATGGAGCTTTTTTGAAAGTTCAGCTATGAGTGAACCGTCGCCTGTGGATGAAGCGGTAACCAGCTGCTCGTTAAGGTCCTGCTGATTCTTTTCGAGATCTTCCAGGGTATCTTCTATTTTTGAGATTTCTTTTTCCAGGGGCTTTACTTCGGCGCTGCGGCGGCTGACAATTTCAGCCCTTATTTTTCGGGCTTCTTTTTTTCCCGGGATTTTATTTTCTTCTTCCTTTTTCAGGCCTGAAGGCGCTTCTTCCTCTTCCCAGCCGATCTTGTCGAGGAAACTCTGATAACTTCCTTCAAATACTCTTACCCCGTCACTCTGGAAGACTATGAAACGGTTTGCAAGAATATGAAGGAACATCTCGTTGTGCGTTACAATCACTGCCGCACCGTCAAAGTCATCGACTGCGGCAATAAAGGCATCACATGATTCCATGTCAAGGTGGTTGGTTGGTTCATCAAGGAGCAGCAGGTTCGCCGGCTGGGCCAGTACTTTTCCCAGGAGAACACCGGCCTTCTCTCCCCCTGAGAGGATCTCAATCCTCTTCAGTGCATCATCTCCCTCGAAAAGCATGGCGCCGCTGATATCACGGGCCCGCTGGCGATCACACCCCGCCTTCATGATTTCTTCTTCGACAGAACAGGTGGGGGAAAGCTGCAGGGAGTTGGTCTGGGCATAACATGCTTCAACAGTCCCGGGATGGGCGAGAACCTCTCCCTGGTCGGGTGTAAGTTCTTCAGCGAGAAGGCGGAGAAGGGTTGTCTTCCCCTTGCCGTTTTTTCCTATAATGCATATTCTGTCATGGCGGCCGATTGAAAAATTCAGGTCCTGGATAAGGGGCATTTCTTTCTCGTAACCGAATTTAAGATCTTTAACATGAAGGGCACTCTTCCCGTTCGAAGGAGCAAAGGTGAAGGAAAAGTCGAGAGACTTGACCCGTTCAAGCTTGTCGAGCTGGTCCTGTTTTTCAAGGGCCTTGATGCGGGACTGGACAAGACCGGCAAGGCGCGCCTTGGCCCTGAAGCGGTTTATAAACTGTTCGGCGTCTTTGCGCTTCTTTTCATCATTGAGTCGGGTCTTCTCATGAATTTCTTCTTCTTTGATTATCTGTTCATAATATTTTTCAGTTGTCCCTGACATCTTCCGCATTCGCTGACGGTGTATTCCGAGAATGTGGGTGACGACCTGATCCATGAATGACCGGTCGTGGGTAATCAGAAAGAGTTCTCCTGACCACTGGTTGAGGAATCGAGTGAGCCACCTGATGGAAACAACATCGAGGTAGTTTGTCGGCTCATCGAGAAGAAGCATGTCGGGTTCAGAGACCAGTACCTTGGCAAGGTTGAGTCGTACCTGGTAGCCCCCTGAAAATTCAGCGGGATCCCGTTTCATGTCTTCGTCAGTGAAGCCGAGGCCAAAGAGTATTTTTTCTACTTTCCAGGTTTCATCAGAACTGTGTTCAGGCAGCCCGAGGATTCCTTCTTCGAGAACCGTCGGTCTGGTGAAGTCGAGGTGCTGTTTGACGTAGCCGATTTTATAATCCCGGGGATAGGCGAGCTCTCCGCTGTCAGCATGGTCTTCTTCAGTGATGATGCGCAGGAGTGTAGTCTTGCCGTGGCCGTTTCTTCCAACGAGACCAACCCGCTCACCCTTTCCGATGGTGAAGTTAACATTTTCAAAAATGGTGCGTGCCCCGAAGGACTTGGTTAAATTAACGGCGCTTATCATTACGGCTTCCCCTCACTGGAATAGGGGACATTAAATTTTCTCTCCCAGAAACTGCAATAATTTTATGGGGGAAGTTAAAGAAAATTACCGGGGTGCTTACTTTTTATTGTACCACTTCTGGTCGCCATAGAGCCTGTCAGCGCATTCGTCGCAGAGACTGTGGGTGAGTTCCGCGTCGGAATGTCTTTCTAAATATTCCTCCAGCTGGTCCCAGTATCCAGAGTCATTGCGTATTTTTTTGCATTCTGTGCATATGGGAAGCAGCCCGCTTATGGTTTTTACCTCCGCCAGGGCATCCTTGAGTTCGATAATAAGTTCATTCTGTCTCTGTTTTGCCCGTTCCCTTGAATATTCAAGAAAAAGAACAACAATGGCTGTAAATATCATCGAAAGAATAAAGCGGAAAGGATAGGCGGGATTGTATCCTGCAATATAGAGAGGTGAACCAGGGAAGTAAAAGATTACCCCGTATCCGGCAATAATCAGAACATTGATGATCAGTCCGGTGCGCTGTCCAAGTAGATAAAAACTGAGGGGCGGAAAAATATAGCACCATAAGAGCCCTGTGTTTTGAAAGCCACCTGTTGCAGCAAGATATAGAAAGAAGACTCCTGCAAGTGATGTGACAGTAAGTTTATAATGGGACAGGTTCCCGGAAAGGCGAAAATAAATAAGATTGAGAATAATTATCACTGTTGTGAAAATATTTGCGTACAATCCAAGCCATGCCTCGTTGATGTAAAGCTGGTATACAAACCCTGTGAGAATTGCAGTTGCCATGAGAGAAAAGAGGGTAAGTGCCCCAATGATACGATATTCATGCTGGGAGAAGGACGTACTTCTTTCTCCTGCAGAAAGTTTAACCAGTATGTATTCAAGTTTTTTCATTGTTATTGATTATTCACTTTGTATTTCTTTGTTCTTAATTTTACAAGTATAAAAAGTAATTCAGCTGATTCAGTTTTCTACTAAAAAATTGATTTTTCTCCCTTGATTAAGGAATCATTTTGTGGTATAATAGCGTCTATCTTTCGTCTAAAAAGGATGTCTCCATGAAAAAAGAAAGAGCGACAATACTTATTGTAGATGATTTACCGGAAAATATCGATATACTGAAGGCCATTCTGGAGGATGACTATAATATAAAGGCGGCACGGAACGGGGAAATTGCCCTGAAGATAGCCCGGACATCAAGCCCCCCGGACCTTGTGCTTTTAGATGTGGTAATGCCGGGAATGGATGGAATTCAGGTCTACCAGGAGCTCAAGAAAGATTCCGCAACTGCAGGGATTCCCATTGTGTTTATTTCCGGGGACAGCAGAGATGATCGAATATTTGAGGCTGTTGATGGTGAGCCGATAAAGCTGCAGAAGCCGGTCGAAATAAAGGTGCTCAAGGAAGTAATAAGTAAAATTCTTTTTTGACGGCTTGAGGAGCTGTTTGAAAACATTTTTATAGATAACATGTATGAATATTGCAGAATCTCATAAACATCATTTTCTCGTTGTTGACAGTGATGGAGAAAATCTGAAGTTTATTCAGAAACTCGATTTTTCTGAATTCAGGATTACTCATGCCCATAGTGCAGCAGAAGCCTATGCGCTGCTTCAAAAAGAAAAATTTCATGGTGTTATTGCTGAACGAAAACTTTTAGATATGCCCGGGATTACTTTTCTCAGACAGGTGGGGCAGATATATCCCGGTCTCATCCGTGTTCTTTCGACTTCATCAATAGACAGTGCCTCGGTAATTGAAGCAATCAGTGAAGGAAATGTTTTCCGGTATTACTCCAGGGATTGGGAAAAATCCCTGGTGACCATGATGCTGAAGGAGGCCCGTTACCAGCTGTTGATGGAAGAAGAACATCAGAAACTGTTCTCAGAAATCAGAGAAAGTTATCACATGCTCCAAAGGGAATCTGAACAGCGGTATAAACTTGAACATGCTCTCGAAGAGAGTGACCGGCGCTTTCATGGTTTTATGGAATCTTCTCCTGACGCGATGATAATTGTTGATCTGGAACATCATATCATTTTTATTAATACACGGGGAGTGAAACTTTTCGGCTATGCCCGTGATGAGCTTCTCGGAAAACCGATTGAGGTTCTTATTCCCGAATCTTTTTCCGGTCATGTCAAAATGCGCAATGAGTACATGAAAAAACCAGAACTTCGAACCATGGGGAAAGGAAAAAATATTTATGCCTTGAAAAAGAATGGAACACGCTTTCCCATTGAGATCAGTCTCAGCCCTACTGAAACAGATGAAGGAATGATTGTAACGGCGGGGATTCGAGATATTACCGCGAGAAAGCTGACTGAAAGAACCCTGGAGCTGACCCAGTATACAATCGATAACAGCAATGATTCTATTTTCTGGATTTCGCCGGATGGAACATTTTTTTATGTTAACCGGGCAGCTTGTGAAAATCTTGGGTATGAGCCGGAAGAACTGATGTATTCATCAGTTCAGGAAATCACGTATAATTTTTCTGAAGAGGAATTTGCTGAAATTTTCAGAAAAGGTAAGGAAAATAAAAGTTTTAAGTTTGAAGCAAAATTCAAACGGAAGGATGGCACAGTTTTTCCCGTAGAAGTCAATGGCAATTATCTCAGTTACGAAGGGAAAGAATTATTTTTCGCCTTTGTTACCGATATTACCGAGAGAAAACGCATTGAAGAAGAGATTCGAGGATTAAACGAAGATCTGGAACAGCGTGTTCTTCTGAGAACCGCTGAGCTTGAAGAGGCAAATAAGGCGACCAGGAAAAGTGAAGAACGCTTTAGAAATCTGACTGAAAGTATCAGTGACTTTGTCTGGGAAACTGACAGCAGAGGAATTTATACTTATGTAAGTCCCCGGTCTTTTCAGATGATCGGGTATACCCCCGAAGAGCTGATTGGCAAATCGCTTGTTGATTTGGTTCTTCCTGAAAATAAAGAATCAGTTCTTAAAATAGAAAGTATGATTTCAGAAGGGGTGACTCTTGACAGTATTGAGCGCATCTGTCTGCATAAAGATGGAATATATGTAACCATTGAAACGAATGCCCTGCCGCTTTTTGATGATGATAAAAAAATTAAGGGTTACCGGGGCATTGATCGTGACATAACAGAACGTAAGGCGAATGAACGGATAATGCGTCTTACCCAGTTCAGTGTTGATCGAAG
>CAZPEK010000037.1:0-7162 GCA_964585555.1 uncultured Leptospirales bacterium
ATTTGGTAACTGGATAAACCCTGTGCCCCCCGTTGATGAAGTAATCATCATCATACCAATATAAGAGTATTGTTCTCCTTTCTGGTTTAATACTACACAATACCTCTGACACAATGCCAGTTCTGTCCCGATTGGTCGTTTTCAGGATCTTCATACTGCATCACATAAATATGATCATTACTGATAGGAGTCAGAGACTGGAGAGCCATCTGGATTGACATTCGATGACTATCTTTCTCTTTGAAGCTGATAGTTATTGTTTCACTGTCTATATCAGTAATCTTTCCCAGTTTCCAGGAATTATGAAAGGCATAATTTCCTTTATCGAAAACAATATTTTTTTCAAAATCCTGAATTGCAAACTTAACAGGAGTTTTAAAATTACCAAGTTTTGCCAGTTCCATAAACTGCTCAAACTGGCTATGCTCTCCATATTTCGCCTCATAAAACTTAATAAGGTCTCTTCGCGCCTGATTATCATCGGGGCGATACTTCAATATTTTCTTCAACAATTCAACTGAGTAGTCAGGGTTCTCTTCGTCTCGATACTTGCTTAAAAGGGCTTTCAGAAGTGTTGCTGCAAGATCTGTATGTTTTGACTCTACCAGCATCCTTTCTATACGTTCGAAAAAGTTAACATCCATATCATCAATGCTCGTGATTGCGACAAGTTTACTCCAGAGGGCCACAACTTCATCATAATCATGATTCTTGATAAAACCTTCAATTGAAAGCTTGAGGTAATAGACACTTTTTTCATGGTCTTCTTCAATAAGCTTATATGCCAGTTTTTTTGCGACTTCTGTATCAAAGCGGTCAATTTTCAGCAAATTTTCCAAAACAGGAATAGCCTCTTTCCCCCGGCCAAGACGCTCAAGACTTATTGCAAGAGCCCTGAGAGCAATACTGTTTTCACCATATTCAAGTATTTTATCGGCTATTAACTCCACAACCGCCCATTTTTGACTTGAAGTAAAAACATCAATAAGCTTCCTCAGCTGTATCGAATCTTCAATTGAATTACTATGATATCCGATGAGACCTAAAAGGTAAATTGCGCTTATTGATTCAGAATTCACTTCGAGCTGAGCCCTGCAGGCATCGCGGGTTTCACTTATAGTTTTTTCCGCTACAATGGCATTGAAGAGATCATCAAGAATTTTAAATTTTGAAATTCCGATTCCCTTCGGTTCAATACGTCCCCACTGTTCTTCTTTAAACAGCGACTCAAGTCTTTCTTTTGCTTTTTCCATTATATCACCTGCAGATTTTTCAGAAAGAATGCATGCATTTTTTCCTGTTTACAGACCCCTGTAAAGGTCTTCTCTCGGAACACCAGCCCTGCTAATATATTAATTTGTATATAAATAGGGCAAATTTTCCCATCTTTTAAAAGCAGAAAATACCCATCTTTTTCTGATGGGTATTTTCGCTCTATCTGTTATGTACTTTTTTCTATACTATTAGTTAGAACTATACAAGCGTAACTTGTTACAGTTATTCTTCTTATCCTTTAATTATTAAGTTAAGGCTGCGCTTTGGTTCCTCCAGAGCTGTCATTGTCAAAGGTTTTATGAAGGTCTGACCCATCAAAGTTTACTTCATACGTATCAGTAAGAACCTTCAGCTGATCGAAGAAGAAATAGGTGTTCTCTGTTAATTCCTGAGCGTGCCTCTGAATCTGTGACCTCAGAACAAAACGGACAATTTTTGTTACCCGTGTCTGGGGATACGATTCATAGGACTGGGGTACTCTTCCTGGAATATCGACTTTCATCGGTCTCCATCCTACAAAGTTTACAGAACCGACTTTCAGAATATGAGTATCGCCACGGTAGTCTTTTACCCAGATTTCAAGATCGTAGGGATTCCCTCGTCCATGAACCCAGATTGAGAGAGCCTTTGATTTACCAGGAAGCTGAATTCCCCGCTCCTGCTCATCTTTCCTGGTGCTGGGATTATACCGTAAAACCGGCTTCTTTGACTTCCAGTCAACTTCCTTTGGGGGAAGAATATGAACTGAGTTATACCCAGGATATCTAAACTTAAATCGTACTCCAAGAATCTTGGTCTTCTGCTTTCCTAAATCGGTTAGAGACCATTCTTCGACCTGCATATCATTGGGAGCTCCACCCAGAAATTTCAGATCAAGCACGGGAACAGGATTCTTCCGCTTCATTTTCTTTTCTGTAGTCTCGCTTGTATATTTCTTCGGAGTTGTTTTTACAAACCAGCCGTCATCGGTGATAGATTTAGCTATACTTCCTTTCTCGAAGTCTTCAACAACGACGGCCTTAAGGGCGTCGCCGCTGATGTCAGCTTCGACATTAGTTACAATTTTTGAATCAGCATTTTTAGATGTCATCAGTCCAAAGGAGACAACAGCAACTATTGTCAATGCGATGGATACTGATCGTTTATATACGTTCATTCTAAGCCTCCATTCTTCTTATACCGTAATTTCTACCAGGTATCCTTTATTGTGGAATCACCGGTAAATTCTGACAGGTCAGTAATAATTCTGAACTGGTCAAGATAAAAGTAAAAAGTACCGGGCACTTCAAACTTGTCACTTTCTACAAAGAATGAGACAAAATGCAGATTCTTATCAAGGATGGCGTAACTGGCGGATTGGGGCAGCCAGCCGGGAACAATCATGGACATTTCCTTCCAGCCCCAGAAATCGAGACGACCGATCTTAAGCTTATGGATATTGCCGCGGTAATCACGAAGTTTAACATACAGGGTATGCCTGAACTTTCTTCCCAGAACCCATACTTTTAATTCTCGTGCCTTTCCTCGAATAATATATTCATTAGGCGGGAAGGCTTCTACACGATCAAAACCGCGATCGAGAAAATATGACTTTATCCCAAGAACATATTCATTCTTGTGAGATATGCCGTTTTCATCAGTCATGGAGTCTTTAAAATCTCCTACCTGACCGTCTTCATTGACAAATTTCCCTTCACTGTTTACTGGCCGGGGTTTGCCGGGAATCTTTCTGATCTTCGTCTCACCCAGGGGACATGTTGACATGGCCCTCCAGTCTTCACAGGATTCAAAATCATTGAGCCAGTCAACAACCAGTCCATCCTGCTTTTTCTTCTCCGCTGCCGGCTTTCCTGCATTAGGATCAGTTTGCTGGGCCTGAACATTAATACTTACATTACCAAAAAAGAGGACCATTAGTCCAATGAAAACTGATAATGAAGCAGCTTTAGCCATCCTTTTCATTGAGCAACTCCTTTTATTCTTTGATCTTTCCCTCGTTTATCATCTACAACCGGAAAAATCTACACCTTTCTTCTACAAACAATCGGCATTGATACGGCAAAAATTAAGCAATAAATTTTACCGTATATTCTTATTTTTATTATGTAATTAAATTATAACCTTGTCAAGAAATTAATGACGTCGTCTAACTACTCACCCATGATAATTTGTTTAAATCTGCCTTTTATCTGACATAATATGGCAAAATAAAAAAATATCCCCGGCGGTGAGGGAAAATCATTTGCAATTATATACACTGAAAGCTTTTGATGTCAACATAAGAAAAAACAGGGCCTTCAGTCCCCTGTAACAGCCCTGCAATACCAGTCCCCTGCAGGCGAAGCGGCCCTGAACCGCCATAGTTCTCATACTGCACATCAGGGCCGGCCAGGAGTACAACCATGAGATTAGATAAACTGTATAAACAAAAATTTGTCATATCCTTTGAGATTTTTCCCCCGAAGACCCCGGGTGGTGAGAAAACTCTCTGGGAAGAACTGGCGAGCCTTGCTCACTACCGGCCCGATTTTGTATCGGTTACCTACGGCGCCGGGGGCTCAACACGGGACAGAACACTGGAAATCGCCCTTGATGTCTATATCAGGTTCGGCATTGAGCCCCTGGTACACTTCACCTGTGTCGGCTCGGATAAAAATGAAATAAAGGAATATCTTGAGGAAGTAAAAGAGAAGGGCATCCAGAATATTCTGGCCCTGCGGGGAGACCCGCCGGCAGGCGAAACTTCCTCTACCCCCCACCCGGAGGGGTTTGCCCACGCCGATGAGCAGATCACCTATATCAATGATATCGACGGCTTCACCATTGCGGGAGCCGCCTATCCGGAAGGCCATCTCGAAGCCCCGAATCTTGAAACAGATCTGCTCAATCTTAAAAAGAAGGTCGATGCGGGAGCCGACTTTCTTATTACCCAGCTTTTCTATGATAATGAATACTTTTACCGCTTCATGGACCGGGTTGAACAGATGGGCATTGGGATTCCCATTATTCCCGGTATCATGCCGGTGACCAACCATAACCAGATTCTAAAAATTACCGGCCTCTGCGGAGCGAGCATCCCCTCTTCCCTTGAAAACATACTCAGCAGCTGCGGAACCGATACATCACTCTGCGAAGCAGGGCTTGATTTTTCTATTCAGCAGTGCGTTGAACTGAAAAAATGGGGCGTACCGGGTCTTCACATCTATACGATTAACCGTTCCATGGCGGTTACCCGCATCATGGACGCCCTGGGGCTCCATCAGCCTCGCTAAGGGACCGAAAAAATTGTTTTGACGGCCCCGGATATTTCTGTCACAGTGCCGGCAATAACACCTTCAGGATGAAGTAAAAATGAATATACACAATGAAAACCAGGGGATGCTTTTCCCCCTCAAACTTATCTTTCTGGCAGCCGGCATACTGGCGGGCCTTTTAACGGCGCGCGTATTTCTCCTCCCCTGCCAGGCCCCTGACGCGTCGATGGAACCGGCGGTACCGGCACAGAGCTACCTTCTCGTGCAAAAACGCGCCACCCCGGCAGTGGGAGACATTGTACTCATCGAAGCCCCGGGTGACGATGGCCGGGTCCTTCTCCTGAGGGTTGCAGCCGCTGATGAGGCGCGGGTCGAAATGCGCAGCAGGATTCTCTACGTCAACGGCACAAAGTTCACTCCCCCGTGGAAGCAGATTGCCCGGGACCAGCGGGTCTTCCCCCTTCATTTTACAAAACGGGACATTATGCCCCCGGTACGCCTTCAGAGAGAAGAATATTTTCTCACCGCCGACAATACCGACCGGGGCTACGACAGCCGTTATTTCGGCCCCGTGCATAAAGATAAAATAATCGGTAAGGTTATTTATATTCATTGAGAGTATAAAGGAACAAGGGAAAAGGAAGAAAAGGCATTTCCGCCCCATGAGCCTTTCCTGCCACAGAGAGCCTGCGTCTTTCATGAAACATTCTCCTTCCTTCTTATTCAGATAAGAGTGTATTAAAAAGGAAGTTTACACCCATCCCGAGAGAGACATTTCCATGAAAAGAAAAAAAACAGCGGCACTTATCATTGCCCTTCTTCTTGTGCCGGCAGCTTCAGCCCTCCTCTGCGGCGGCACAGGCAAGCCTGAAATTCCCGGAAAGGGAGACTACGTTATTCTGCTCCACGGCCTGGGGCGTTCATCTGCCTCCATGGAACCGATGGCAGAATTTTTGAACCCCAAAGGCTTTCATGTTATTAATATCGATTATCCCTCACGGGACCACACCATTGAATACCTGGTTGACAAGCACCTTAAAGAAACCATTGAAACAACCTGCACCGATTCATTGAAGAAGATACATTTTGTGACCCATTCACTGGGGGGCATCGTGGTGCGATACTACCTGAAAGAAAACATGAGCCCCCGGATCGGACGGGTGGTCATGCTGGCACCCCCCAGCCGGGGAAGCGAAGTGGCAGACTTCCTTTCAAAAATTTCACCGGTGAACTCTCTCATGGGACCGGCCCTGAGCCAGCTGAAGACCAGCGCTGACAGCATCCCCAATTCCCTGGGGCCGCCGCCCTGTGAAACCGGCGTCATAACGGGCAACGTTTCTTTTAACTGGATCAACTCACTGATCATCCCGGGTCCCGATGACGGGAAGGTATCAGTGAAACGGGCCCGCCTCACGGGCATGAAGGAGTTTCTCGTGGTAAAGAGAAGTCATATCTTTATCATGAAGGCCCCGGAGGTGCATCAGGCGGTATATAATTTTTTGACCAGGGGAAAGTTTTAGATATCGCCGGTTCTCCCCCGGCTCAAGAAGCCTGACAATTGTGTGGTGCAACATGTTCGCCACCTCCGGGGGTGGCCGACAGAAGGCATTCGGGCAGAATAAATATTCATCGGCCGGGGTAGCCTTTGGGGACGCACCCGTATTAAAAAAAGAAACCCCCTTACCGGGGGTTTCTTTCTGCTCGATACAATAATTATTTATTCATCAAAAGTGACAAAGGCCTTTAAGCCTACAGAAAGGCTCAGTTGATTATATGCAGTATCATCAACTGTGTCACCATCTACTTTCATATCAAAATAACGGGAATAATCAAAATTAACACAGGCGGCAAAATTCTTTGTTATCAGGTAATTCAAACCGGCACCTATTGAAACACTGAACTGACTTTAATCATTAGTATCAACAGAATATCCGCTATAGGTAAATGAACCATGGGCATCCACCAGGATTGACTCGGTTACATCAACATAGAACTTCACTTCCGGACCGACAAAATACATGTGCATTGGATCATCACTTTCGTCTATTTTAATGTAATTATAGCCACCCTGAAAGCCAAGGGCAAGAACATCAATAACAAAATAAGAAACAGAAAAAACAGGTGTCGGAAATAAAAGTGTTACAAACATCATATCTTCATTATCAATAGGCGCAGTCATAAAGCCATTACCCTGGGTACCCATACCAAACTTATCAAGAGTAATATCATCATTCCAGGTTCTCTGGTATGAAAATATCTTACCAATACCAAACTCTATACTGCCTGCAGCAGTAGATGGTGTTTCAGCAGAAACAGCTGAAGCCGCAAACAACAAAGCACCAAACAAAAGAACAGTTAATTTTTTCATGAAGCATCTCCTTAACTAAACATTTAATTAAACTATACAAAACTAAATGAGTTATTCTTTACTACACTTTCAACTCTTTTTTCCCAAAACCGCTCTTTTTTTAAAACAGAACGAGACTATCTGTTTTAAACAGTAAACCCCGTTTTTGTTTGTTAATATGTTTGGATTTCCCCGCCGACAATCAGCGCATAAGGCATGCATAATTAAAGATAAAATCTGCAGCAGGATACTTCGAGGTCAAAACAACATATATTCCTGATTTTGT
>CAZPEK010000037.1:7172-11651 GCA_964585555.1 uncultured Leptospirales bacterium
TTCAGCGTGGCATGCAGGCTCCGGTCTTCTCTCTATTCACAGACATACAGGCTTTTTCATTACTACCAGGCTCGTTATATTTCTATATAGGTGTTACAAGGTGATTACCGTCAAGACTTTTTGTTATCTTCAGTAAGCCCTGACAGGTCCCCTTCTGAGTTTCATCATCGTGACGGGGCTGTACGCGGCTTTTAAATGCGGGGATTCCACTTTACCAGTTCATCATCACTGCACAACAGCCTCTTCTTCAATTTTCCAGTTATCCTGGAAAATTTTATGCAGGTTGTCCGCGAGAAGCTGTAATTCATCGGCATTGGTTCTGAGGCTCTCTGTGTTTGCCGCATTGCTCTGAACTATTTTATTCGTTTGCTCAATAGATGTTGAGACATCTTCTATTGCACTTTCCTGCTCATTCATGGAGACTTCAATAATATTAGATTTTTCTTCAACCTTTGTTGTTTTGTCATTCATTTTATCTTTCAATCTTTTTTCTGAATGGATCTCATCGAGAACATGAACACTTTTAGTCTGAAGATTATTTATTTTCTCGTTAAGCTCCCTTATAAACCCAATCATATCTTTTATTACCTCGCTGGCGGTAACAACATCCTTCTTGTTTTTATCAAGAAGACCGGCAATCTGACCTAATTCCTGGGCAGAGGTATCTGATAATTTACCAATCTCTTCGGCGACTACTGCAAACCCCCTGCCGTGTTCGCCTGCCCGTGCCGCCTCTATCGACGCGTTAAGAGCAAGGAGGTTTATTCTCTCAAAAAATTCATCTATCACGTTGACTACAGTCAAAATTTCATTAGAGTTTGCCGTTATCTGGTTATTTGTTTCATCAAGTATTTGAGATGAATGTTCCCCTTTTCCGGAAAGTTCCATTAATACTTTAAACATTGAGGATATCTCATTGCCGTGATTTTCAAGGCTGTCTATTGATGTTGAGAGTTCATCTATAATGGAGATAAGTTCTTTTATCGAATCGGTCTGTTCTTTACTGGCATAGCCCACACTAATTGTTCCTGCTGAAATTTCTTCCACCGTGGCAGAAAGCTCTTCAACAGACGCTGCCTGTGACTGGGCATTATCAGAAAAAATTCCTATTACGTCTGATGTAACATCTATTGAATTTCTCAGGTTGCCTGAAGCATCTTTTATCGTAACAACAAGACTTTTAATAAAATCATACTGTTTTCTGTTTTTCTCTGATTCTTCTGCACTCAGCTTTAAGGCTTTGTTGATAAAGGTGTTAGCGATAGAACCGACAATATACACCATTACAAGAGTTATCGTTCCATCGACATAGGTCGAATGAGCTGTTTCGAGAAGTGTCCCGGCCGCAATGGGTTTTGCTATGAAAAAATAGTAATATGACTGTACTGATACAAAAACCGCAATGATGGAGGTAGAAACAAGATTCGAACAGAAAATTGTAGCATACACAAGATCAAGAAACATGAAATAGGCCATGGTCACCCCGGCAATATGAACCTGGCCCTTTAAAAACCCCGCTGATGCGACAAGGCACGACGCATAGGCTATCACAATGGCGCCTTTTTCCATTCTTCCCGATCTTGTCAAAAGAATAGACAAAACAAGAAGCACGATCAATGCAAAAGTGGAAGAAATTACCGTCAAAAATCTTTCATGGGTAAAGCTGACTGCTGCTGCTACGCAAAGCACTGTCAGGAAAAAAATAATCATTAAGGCGAACAAAATGGTATACTGGGCCTTTTTATAGCGCAAAAAGTCCGCTTCATCGTACCTGCTTAAAAACAGCTTTTTAAATGTATTCATAATAATTTCCCCTTTATCATAATAAATAACAATCTAAAAATTATTCAATAGGTTAAATTATAATTAATACATGGGGGATTCTCCCAGTAAAAAATAGAGCATAACAGTCGGTAGTTTTTGATTGATGGCCCGGGGTTTAAACCGCTGGCCCATTAATATCCCGGGGTTAAAACCCCGGGCTCTTAATCACGAATTATAAACGCAAACCCGCCTTCTCAATAATCTCAGGCACCCGGTGCTCCCACTCTACCGCCATAAGATGAATGCCCGCAACACCTTTTACTTCCTTTACCTGCTCGGCAAGCTCCCGGGTGATTTCGATACCTTCATCGGCGGCCCGCTTCTTCTCTACCCCGGCCATACGCTTCACCAGTTCATCGGGCACCACGACCCCGGGAACCTTCTCTGACATGTACCGCGCCATGGGGGCCGACTTGAGAGGCATGAGGCCCGCGAGGATGTAAAGCTTCTCATGAAGCCCCAGGTCGACAACCCGCTTCATGTAGGCCTTGAATATTTCGATATCGTAGATGCACTGGGTCTGGATAAAATCAGCCCCCGCGTCGGACTTTTTTTTCAGGCGAAGGGGCCTGAAGTCGAGGGGCGGGGCAAAGGGATTTGCCGCCGCGCCGATAAAAACCGGCACATCACCCTTCAGTTCAATGTCACTGTGAAGCAGCTTTTTCTCATCGCGCATGCGCCGGGCAACTGCAAGCATCTGCATTGAATCAATATCGTTAACCCCGCGGCAGTATACCTGGTTGCCGAAGGACTGGTGGTCACCGGAAACAAAGAGTATATTTTTCAGGCCAAGAGCGGCGGCCCCGAGGATATCCGACTGGATGGCTATCCGGTTTCGGTCCCGGGCGGTCATCTGGATAATCGGCTCGATGCCCCTGTCAAGGAGAATTTTCCCCGTGGCAATGCTCGACATGCGGACAATGGCGGTCTGGTTATCAGTAATATTCACGGCGTCAACCGCGCCGGCAAGATGCCGCGCCTTCTCTTCTATAATGGAGACATCGGTTCCCGCCGGAGGGCCCAGCTCTCCGGTTACGACAAAGTCTCCCCGGATGAGTTTTTCCTGGAGCCGGCTTACCGCTTCGCTTTTTTGTTTCATGGTCACCTTACTGTTTCTCCCAGGCGTCAATACTTCCCTGCTTCTGATTCTGCCAGAGTACCGGTTCGCGTACCTCAAGGATTGACTCAACGCGCCCCTGTTCTTTGAGGCGGTTGTAGATTTCACACCAGGCGCAGGGCTCTTCAGGATTCACCTCGCAGCGTTCGTTTTCTGAGCCCCCGCAGGGCCCGTTTAAAATTCCCTTGGGGCACCGGGTTACCGGGCAGATGCCCCCGGTATAGGCAAGCTGGCAGTCTCCGCAGGTACGGCACTTCTCCACAAAGATCCCCGGCTCACGGGATGTCCCGACAAAAAGGGTATTAAGGGCCGGGTAAACGGGAAGAGGCGAAAATTCTTCTGCTAAAAGCTGCACCCCGGCACCGCAGCCCAGGGAAAGTAGAGCGTCAACATTTTCAAGATGCCCCCGCACCTCGTCAAAATATTCTATTTCACACTGCAGCTCAATGACCCGGGTCGTTACCCTGACGCTTCGGCCTTCGGCTTTTGCCCGGCGGCGGATTTTCGCCGCCAGTTCTTCAGTTTCCCTGAGGCCCCCGGCATAACAGACCGATGTACAGCCCCCGCAGCCGAGAAGCAGAATATTTTCAGCGTTACCGAGGTATGAATAGATTTCATCTTCAGGTTTCAGGTGTGCTACTACCATTTCTTTACTCCTTTGGGGTCATGACACTGCCCGCACAGCACAGGCCCCCTGCCGGCGCTGTGACATCCGATACAGAGGCGGTGATAGGCCTGCATCAGCTGATGCCGCTTTCGCGCCTTCCCGTCTTTTCCGTGACAGGTAATGCACCGGGTTGCCCGGTTTCCTTCGGAAAGGCTCTCAAGTTTTAGAATATTTATTTTTCCCCGGTAGTCATGGTGGCAGGCCGTGCATTCATGATCCATCTGCATATGTTTTTCATGGGGGAAGTCTACACTGCTCCGTTCCCTTGACCCGTAATATGTTTTATTATCTATCCGTATCATTGAAGTGTCATCACTCTTCAGTTGAGAAAGAAAGACCCCGGAAAAAAAAGTAATTATGAGAAGGAAGTAAAGGCGTACACGTACCGGCTGCATTAACTTCCCCCTTCACTGTTTTCTTTTTGTTCTTCATCGTCTTTAAGATCTTTTCTCCCCTCAAGACCCTGGCTCCGGCAGATCGACCGGGTAAAGGCGATCATTCCGGGAATATCAATGCCCATGGGACAGTAGCAGCGCCGGCAGAGCACGCAGTCATGAAAAACGATACGTTCAACTTCCTTCATCTGATCCCCGGTAAGATTTCCTTTTTTACGAAAAAGCAGGCCGAGAGAGGCATCGATTTTTGCCGCCGGGGACTTTTTAATATCCCCGCTGTTGCAGTAAATAAAACAGCTGTCACGGCAGGCACCGCAGGCAAGACATGACTTTACCAGGCGGCGAAGATGCTTCCTGCTTTTCAGCATCCCTTCGATCTCTTTCCGGTCATGGGTCATTTACGGGCCCCGTCACTCCCGAGGTACCAGCGCCGGGAGCCTGCGGATAAGGTATACTCACCGCTGATCATAAGTCTG
>CAZPEK010000037.1:11661-15084 GCA_964585555.1 uncultured Leptospirales bacterium
TGAAAAAAATAAAATGCCCCAGGCGCGTCCATCCAAGGGCGATGAGAAACAGGTTGCCACTGATACCATGAAGAGCCATGAGGCTCATGTCGCCCCCGAGGCCGTGATACGCCAGGTATCCGGTGAGAAAGGGAAGGAGCGTTACAGCCAGAATGCCGTACTCTCCGGGCCGTGAAAGGGAGCGGATATCCCGCACCACGATGCGCCGCAGAAACAGTACTGCCCCGGTAAGCAGTACGGTCACCGTCAATATATCCGTTATCATGCCGGGAAAAGCGGGAATGTTCACGGCAAAGGCCTGGTAAAAAAGCACCGAATGCCCGGAAACAAAAAGGGGCACCGAGAGGAGCGCACCGTGGAAAAACAGGGTTACACCGGCCAGCAGGGGCTCACGTCCCCCCAGAGACCATCTAAAGGACGCTGCAGGGGCTTTTCTTCTCTTATCATGCCCTGCCCCCCCCCTTACAACCAGAGGGGCTGTGAGGGCATGGAGACTCCAGGCCTGGTAAACCAGGCCTGCGACCATGAGAATCAGGGAGATCATAAGCATCCAGCCCGAGGCAAAGGTATATAGTGTCTGCCAGTTCATAGAGGAATTGCACCGTACCACCACATCATGTCAAATCTTTTTACAGAAAGGTTATTGCTCAGAGCCCCGGTTAAACCACCGCCGGGAGACACCAGAAATTGATTGACAGAAGCGTTAAAAACATACCATAATTAAAGGCGTAAATGTTTTCAAGGTAACTACCTGCAGTCAATCCCCCCCCCAACCCCCCGGAGGGGATTAAAAAAACTGCCTTTAGTTACGCAAGTCCCCCTCTGGGGGATTTAGGGGGGCATGGAGAAGGCACAATGATAAAAGCGGTAATAATGGCAGGGGGCGAAGGAACTCGCCTCAGACCCCTCACCTGCAACCGGGCAAAACCGATGATACCGGTTATCAACCGGCCCGTCATTGAGCATGCCATCGCCCTGCTGAAGCGCCATCATATCCATGATATTATCATCAGCCTCTTTTATCTTCCTGAAAACATCCAAAACTACTTTGGTGACGGTTCTGACTGGGATGTGAATATTACCTATTCTGTTGAAGAGACTCCCCTCGGTACTGCCGGGGGCGTCAAGCAGGCCATGGGCAGCAGCGATGATACCTTCATTGTGCTTTCAGGTGACGGCATTATAGACTTTAATATAACTGAAATCCTCGAGTACCACAATGAGAAAAAAAGCCCCTTTACCATTATCCTGAACCGGGTCAACACACCGACAGAATACGGCATTGTTATAACCGGTGAAGACGGAAAAATCGAAAAGTTTCTTGAAAAGCCCGCATGGAGCGAGGTCTTCAGCGATACGGCCAACACGGGAATGTATGTTATCGAACCTGAGGTGATCAACAGCCATGTTCCCGAGGGTGAGAAATTTGACTTTTCCATGGATCTCTTCCCCCTTCTGCAAAAAAAGAATGTTCCCCTCTACGGATACATTGCCGACGGCTACTGGTGCGATGTAGGCACCCTCTCATCATACAATGACGTACACAAGGATATACTGGAAGGCCTGGTAAACATCGACATACCGGGAAAAAAGCTCGGAAAAAACGTCTGGGCAGGGAAAGATGTGGACATCCACCCGGAAGCCAGGCTCAAGGGACCCGTGCTTCTGGGAGATTTTGTACGGATTAAAAAGGGGGCGGAAGTCGCAGAATTTTCAGTAATCGGAGATAACTGCGTCATCGAAGAAAACGCATCGGTCAGGCGAAGCATAATACTTCACAGCACGGTAATCGGGCCTAAATGCGAACTCCGGGGCACGGTGATCGGCAAACGGTGTGTTCTCCAGGAAGCTGTTTAGGTTAACGAGGGGTCCGTAGTCAGTGATGATTGCCGCCTTGGGGCCGATGTCTATATTCCCTCGGGCACACGGGTCTGGCCCGATAAGATGATCGAAGATGGAACACGCCTTACCACCGACCTGATCTGGGGACAGATGGAAAAGAAAACCCTCTTCAGTTCAGAGGGTATCGTCGGAACCTTCAACGTAAAAATAACCCCTGAATTCGGATCAAAGCTCGGATCGGCTCTCGGGGCTTACCTGGGAAAAAACGCCAACATTGTCATCAGCCGCGATACCACATCAGCTGCCCGTCTCATCAAGCGCGCCTTAACCGCGGGCCTTCTTTCCATGGGCGTCAATGTTTTTGACATGGAAATTGAATCTGTTCCCGTTAACCGATACTCTACACGCTTTCTTGATGCCGACATGGGCTGCTACATACAGATTTCCCCCATGACGGGGCTTCAGTTTATCCAGATTCGTCTCTTCAACAAGCACGGCTTTGAACTTCCTTTAAATATTGAAAAAAAGATAGAGAATGTCTTTTACCGGGGAGACTATCCCCGCAAGAACGCCTTTGAAACGGGACAGATTATCTACCCGACCCATCATCTCGATTCGTATATTTCTAACAGCCGCAACTACATCAGCCGTGAAGTACTTCAAAAGCAATCCTGGGAAATCATCGTTGACTGCTTTAACGGCACGGCAGGACGCCTCTTCCCCGCCCTTCTTGAAGACTTCGGATGCGTGACTACGGTACTCCGCGGCCAGATAAAAGAACTGACCAGTGAAGAGGAGACCAGGGATGATACACGGAAAACCATAAATAATATTGTCCGCATGGCAAAGATCAACCGGGAGATAGGGGTTATTATCGGCCCCCATGGAACCCAGATTACCATAATCGATGAACTGGGAAACATCCTTTCAACTGATGATGTCAGCGCAATCCTCTGCATGTACTACCTGAAACACCAGAAAGCTGAAAAAATAAGCATACCAGTCACCACATCATCGGTTATTGAGGGTATCATCAAAGAGCATGGCGGTGAAGCATCCCGTATCAGCTCAAATCTCCGGGCTCCCCAAAATGTTACGGACATCTTTCAGGGAGGCGAAAACCGTGAACGGTATCCCTACCTGGAACAGATCTATGATCCGATGCTGACCTTTCTCCGGGTACTCCAGTACCTTTCCCTGGAACAGCTTCCTCTGCACGAGGTTAAAGAAAATATTCCCGCAAACAACATCCAGAACATGTCAATTCACTGTACCACCGAAGAAAAGGCAGCTATTATGAGAATGCTCAGTACTGATGCGGATCCTCAAAGAGTTGAGATGATTGACGGTATCAAGATATATGAAAACAGCTCGTGGATTCTGATCCTTCCCGATGCAACTCAGCCCCTGATCCATCTCTATGCTGAAGGCGATACGGTATCTGACAGCCATACTATAATTGACAAATATACCATTCAGATTAAAAAATACAAAGCAATGATATAAGCTCTCGAAAATTTCCGGCGCACCCCACTCCTGAACCGGATGCTGCTATTATCAAATATTATCACAAAGGAACAA